>JAODMR010000136.1 GCA_025465475.1 Micrococcaceae bacterium | reverse complement strand
TCGGGATTGAGGAACGCTTCCTCTTCGGCGGCCAGGCCGTCCCGGCGCAGCTCGCTCCAGGACGTGACCGACCAGACATCCGCGGAAACGCCCCAGTCCTCGGCGAGGACGGCCTGGGCCTCAAGGGCCCAGGGAACGGAAACGCCGGAGGCCAGCAGCTGGGTGCGGGGTCCGTCGATCTTGGCCGGGGCGAGCAGGTAGATGCCCTTGATGATGCCCTCGGTGTCCAGCTCGGCAGGAGCTGCTGGTTGCAGGATCGGCTCGTTGTAGACGGTCAGGTAGTACATCAGGTTCCGGTCGGTGGAGTCCGGGCCGTACATCCGGTTCAACCCGTCCCGCATGATGACCCCGATTTCGTACCCGTAGGCAGGGTCGTAGCTGACGACGGCGGGGTTGGTCGAAGCCAGGATGGGGGAATGCCCGTCGGCGTGCTGCAGGCCTTCACCGGTCAGGGTGGTCCGGCCGGCGGTCGCGCCGATCAGGAAGCCGCGGGTCATCTGGTCAGCTGCTGCCCAGATCGCGTCCCCGGTGCGCTGGAAACCGAACATCGAGTAGAACACGTAGATCGGGATCAGCGGCTCACCGTGCGTGGCGTAGGCCGTGCCGGCTGCCGTGAACGCGGCAATGGAGCCGGCCTCGTTGATGCCGGCGTGCACGATCTGGCCGGAGATGGACTCCTTGTACGCCAGGATCAGGTCACGGTCCACCGACAGGTAATTCTGCCCCTTGGGGTTGTAAATCTTTGCCGTCGGGAAAAAGGAGTCCATGCCGAAGGTGCGGGCCTCGTCGGGAATGATGGGCACCACGCGCTTGCCGAATTCCTTGTCCCGCATGAGGTCCTTGAGCAGCCGCACGAAGGCCATGGTGGTCGCGGCGTACTGCTTGCCGGAACCGCGGTTGGCCACCTCGTAGGCCTTGTCCCCGGGCAGGGCAAGTTCGGCGTGCTTGGACCGGCGCTCGGGCAGGAACCCGCCCAGCGCACGGCGGCGCTCCATCAGGTACTTGATCTCCGGCGCGTCCATGCCCGGGTGGTAGTACGGCGGCCGGTACGGATCCTTCTCCAGCTGCTCGTCCGTGATGGGGATCCGCAGATGGTCGCGGAAGTCCTTCAGGTCCTGCAGCGTCAGCTTCTTCATCTGGTGCGTGGCGTTGCGGCCCTCAAAGTGGGTACCCAGGCCGTAGCCCTTGACCGTGTGCGCCAGGATGACCGTGGGCTTGCCCTTGAACTCCGTTGCGGCCTTGTACGCGGCGTAGACCTTGCGGTAGTCGTGGCCGCCCCGCTTGAGGTTCCAGATCTGGTCGTCGGTCAGGTCCGCAACCAGTTCCTTGGTCTGCGGGGTCTTGCCGAAGAAGTGCTCGCGAACGAAGCCGCCGGACTCGGCCTTGTAGGTCTGGTAGTCGCCGTCGACAGTGGTGTTCATGATGTCCACCAACGACCCGTCGGTGTCCTTGGCCAGCAGGTCATCCCACTCGCGGCCCCACACGACCTTGATGACGTTCCAGCCGGCGCCGCGGAAGAACGCTTCGAGTTCCTGCATGATCTTGCCGTTGCCCCGGACCGGCCCGTCCAGGCGCTGCAGGTTGCAGTTGATCACAAAGTTGAGGTTGTCCAGCTTGTCGTTGGCGGCCAACTGGAGCAGGCCGCGCGATTCGGGCTCGTCCATTTCGCCGTCGCCCAGGAAAGCCCAGACCTGCTGGTCGGAGGTGTCCTTGAACCCACGGTTGTGCAGGTAGCGGTTTGACTGCGCCTGGTAGATCGCGTTCATCGGCCCGATGCCCATGGACACGGTGGGGAATTCCCAGAACTCGGGCATCAGCCGCGGGTGCGGGTAGGAGGACAGGGCATGGCCCTTCCGGGACTTCTCCTGCCGGAACCCGTCCATGTCCTCTTCGGACAGGCGTCCCTCCATAAAGGCGCGGGAGTACATGCCGGGGGAGGCGTGGCCCTGGAAAAAGATCTGGTCACCGCCGCCGGGGTGGTCCTTGCCGCGGAAGAAGTGGTTGAAGCCCACCTCATACAGGGTGGCCGCGCCGGCGTACGTGGAAATGTGTCCGCCAACGCCGATATCCGACCGCTGCGCCCGGTGCACCATGACCGCGGCGTTCCACCGCAGCCAGGCCCGGTACTTCCGTTCGATCTCCTCATCGCCGGGGAAATCGGCTTCCTGGTCGGCAGGAATGGTGTTCACGTAATCGGTGGTCGTGACCATCGGAACGCCAACGCTTTGCGCTCCGGCCCGCTGCAGCAGGCTACGCATGATGAACTGGGCACGTTCGGTGCCTTGTTCCTGAATCAAGGCATCCAGGGACTCAACCCATTCGGCGGTCTCTTCCGGATCCCTGTCAGGCAGCTGGTTTGTTAACCCGCTCAGGATGTGGGAGTTCTCTTCTCCTGCGGCCACGTCCAACCTCTCTTAAGAGCATATTTTTCCCGCCGGCAGCTGTAGCCGCAGGCGTCCATCCCATACTCTAGTCCGCGCCGGGCGCAGCGCGTAGCCGACGGGTTTGTTCGTACCGAGCTTGATGCGGCGGGGCAAAGGGTGTTGTGTAAGGGGACAACAGGTGCACGTTGTGCGGGGCTCTGGCTCCGCCGGCGGGCCTGTTGAGCGGCTGAAGGGCGCAAGCGGGCCCGGATGTGGATAATTGACTAGATACACCCATCAGCAGCATAAGCAGGAGGAACACGTGAGCGAGGCCGAAGCCGGCACTGTAGCCAGTGTGGCGGGAAAATTGGGTTTCAAAAACGGAGATCTGATTCAGGAGTTCGGTTACGACGACGACGTGGACTTCGACCTGCGCGAGTCCATCGAGGACCTGACCGGCTCCGAGCTGCTGGATGAGGACGACCACGAGGTTGCGGACGCAGCCATTCTCTGGTGGCGGGCCGACGACGGCGACCTGGTGGACGCGCTGGTGGACTCCCTGACGACCCTGGGCGAGGGCGGCGTTGTGTGGGTGCTGACGCCCAAGAATGGCCGCGCCGGGTACGTACCGCCGGCGGAAATCCAGGAGGCGGCGCCCATCGCCGGCCTGCATCTGACCTCCAGCGTCGGCGCGTCCCCGGAGTGGGCGGCGACACGCCTGGTGCCGCGCAAGAAAAAATGACCGTACTCGGCCAGGAGCAGGAACAGGCGCCTTCCCTGCCGGCGGTGGGGGAACCGGCCCCGGACTTCGAACTGGTCAATCAGCATGGTGAGCCGGTGCGACTGTCCAACCTCCGCGGCGGTCCGGTGGTCCTGGTCTTTTATCCCTTTGCGTTCTCTGGCGTCTGCACGGGCGAGATGTGTGCGCTGCAGGAGAACCTGGCGTCCTTCGAATCAGCCTCCGCCACGCTCCTGGCAGTGTCGGTTGACAGCAAATACACCCTGCGCGCCTACGCGGAGGCTGAGGGCTTCGGTTTCGACCTGCTGGCCGACTTTTGGCCGCACGGCCAGGTGGCCCAACGCTACGGCGTGTTCAACCCCGCCCGCGGAATGGCGGAGCGGGGCTCCTTCGTTCTCGATGCTGAGGGCATCCTGCGCAGCAGCTTCTCCAGCCCGGTGGGGCAGGCCCGGGACCTGCATCGCTATCTTGACGCCCTCTCGGAGCTCGCCCCGGCGTGACCGAGACCGAAAAAGGCGGCACGTCGCGACCGGTGGGCCTGGGACTCACCGGCTTTGCCAGCGCCCCGGCCGCCGACACTCTCGCGAAGCTGTCCGACGTCGAACGTGCCGCCCTGGAAAGCGCGGCAGAACTGATGACGGGACGCCGGCTGGTTCTGCTGACAGGAGCGGGCCTGAGCACCGATTCCGGCATTCCCGACTATCGCGGGCCGACCTCCGTGCCGCGCTCACCCATGACCTATCAGCAGTTTGTTGGCAATGATCAGCTGCGCCAGCGCTACTGGGCCCGCAACCACTTGGGCTGGCACCGCCTGCGGCACGCCGATCCCAACGCAGGCCACTTCGCCGTGCGGGATTTGGAGCGCGCGGGACTGACCACCGGCATCATCACCCAGAACGTTGACAGGCTGCACGAGGACGCCGGCGCCCGGAACGTCATCGACCTGCACGGCCGGTACGACCAGGTCATTTGCCTGAGCTGCCGGACAGTCGTTTCGCGTGCGCACCTGGCCACTGTGCTGGAGGAACTCAACCCCCGCTTCCTGGAACTGGTCGAGGCGGCGGGGCCAGTGGAAACCGCACCCGATGCGGACGCCGTGGTGGAGCAGGAGGCGCTGATCGCCGGGTTCCGGATGGCGGACTGCGAAATCTGCGACGGCATGCTCAAGCCGGACTTTGTCTTCTTCGGCGAGAACGTGCCCAAGGACCGCGTAGCCGATGCCTATGCAATGGTGGACGCCGCGGAGGTGCTGCTGGCCGCCGGAACCTCGCTGACAGTGATGAGCGGCCTCCGCTTCCCCCGCCACGCGGCAAAGAACGGCAAGCCGGTGGTCATTATCAACCGGGGCGTCACCAGGGGCGACGACACGGCCACGGTCAAGGTCGAGGCGGGGGTCAGCGAGAGCCTGACGTAC
The DNA here is from genome assembly GCA_025465475.1 of Micrococcaceae bacterium. Lineage (GTDB taxonomy): Bacteria > Actinomycetota > Actinomycetes > Actinomycetales > Micrococcaceae > Arthrobacter_M. The sequence goes on along the minus strand of JAODMR010000136.1, from coordinate 95,705 downwards.
CTGGCGCAGGTGCTGCCCGGCGACTGAGCCTGGTGGGCCAGGAAACAAAGAAACCCCGGAAACTCAAGGCTAGCGCCTCAACGTTCCGGGGTTCTCCTGGGTGGGTCCTACCGGGATCGAACCGATGACATCCACGGTGTAAACGTGGCGCTCTACCAGCTGAGCTAAAGACCCGGACCGCATTTCCAGCGGACCAAGTGGTTGGAAGCGTTCCCCGACCACGAGGATTTACTCTACCCGACGGGCGGCCCTTCCCGCCAGCTGGCCAGGCAGCGGGCAGCGACCAGCGAAATTGTCGGTGCCGTTGCCTAACGTCCAATGACATGGAGCACGTAGTAGTACGCACGACGGCGGCAGGCATTCCCTTGGCAGTGGAGCGGGAGGGACGGAATTGGCTGGTTGGTGCAGAGCCCGTGAGATGGTTCGAGCGGGTGAACTGGTGGGAGCAGCAGCAGCGCATGCCCAAGGGCCTCGGCCGGGTCGACGTCGAAGTGTGGCAGGTGCAGGCGAGGGTTGGCCGCAATGTCCGCAGTGAGCTGACCACCATGGAACTGCTGCGGGACCAGCTGGGCGGTGGATGGAAGCTACGGTCAGTGGCTTCCTAGCGCTCGGCCCAGAACATAAAAGGCTCCTCACCGTCGCTATTGGGGGATACGACGGTGAGGAGCCAGTTATCTGAATATAGTCGCTGCCCGCCGGGGCTGCAACTCCGCACGCTGTCCTTGTGGACAGGGAGGCTCGCCCGGTTCGGCGGAAGGTCCTAGGGTGCAGGAAGTCCTGGTGCAGGAGGTCTTAACGTGGAGAGCCTCCCACTGCGGCTATTGGGGGATGCCGCAGTGGAAGGCCTAAGAGAACTATACATGGGCTGGGTGTGCTGGGGAAGACGGAAAATGCAATCCGCCGACGCGCCCCGCAGATAGTTAGGATTCAGTAGAAAACGGACTCCTTTGACGCGTCCTCTGCCCTTCCCGTGGGCTGCCTGTGCGGCCTCCACGTCCTTTTGCTGACGGGAGGGGTCAGGGGCGCAGGCAGTAGGACGACGCCAGCAGGACGACGCCGGGCGTCTTGGTACAGGCGGGTTAAATCGGCTCCAAGGAGGAACATGAGCGGGCTTTTTGATCTCACGGGCCGGGTTGCTTTGGTTACTGGTTCCAGCCGGGGGATAGGTAATGCCTTGGCGAGGGGTTTGGCTGGGGCGGGGGCGACGGTGGTGCTGAATGGGTTGTCCGGGCAGCGGCTGTCGGATGCGGCCGCGTTGCTGGAGGGGGAGTTTCCGGGGCGGGTTTTCAGCCGGGCTTTTGATGTGACCGATGCCCGGGCCGTGGCCGGTGGGGTCGGTTGGATCAATGATGAGGTGGGGCCGTTGGACATCCTGGTGAACAATGCCGGGGTGCAGCACCGGGTCCCGATGCTGGAGCTGGCGGTGGAGGACTGGGAGCGGGTGCTGGCCGGGGATCTGACGAGTGCGTTCCTGGTGGGGCGGGAAGCGGCGCGGGGCATGATCGGGCGGGGCCGGGGGAAGATCATCAATATTGGTTCGGTGCAGGCGGAGCTGGCCCGGCCCACGATTGCCCCTTATGTGGCTGCCAAGGGCGGGCTGCGGAACCTGACCCGGGCGATGACCGCGGAGTGGGCCGGGTCCGGGCTGCAGATCAACAGTGTCGCCCCGGGGTACATCCATACCGAGATGACGCAGAACCTGGTCGATGATGAGGCCTTCAACGGGTGGATTTTGGGCCGGACGCCGGCGGCGCGCTGGGGTACCGTGGAGGACCTGGTGGGGCCTGTGGTGTGGCTGGCCTCGGACGGTGCGAATTTTGTGAACGGGCAGACGATCTTCATTGACGGCGGCATGACGGTGGTGGTTTAGCGTGAACGCAGAGCTGACAGGGCGGGACCGGCAGGGGTTGCCGGAGATGGTGCAGGCGGTGGTCGCGCATGGGGCCGGGGATCTGCGGGTTGAGCAGGTGGACCGGTCGCTGCCGGGGCCGGGGGAGGCGGTGGTGGAGATCGCCTATGGCGGGATTTGCGGTTCGGACCTGCATTACTGGCTGCACGGTGCCGCGGGCACCTCGGTGCTGCGGGCGCCGATGATCCTGGGCCATGAGGTGGTGGGCACGGTGGTGCAGTCGGCGGCTGATGGGTCCGGCCCGCCGGCGGGAACAGCCGTCGCTGTGCATCCGGCGACCCCGGCCCCTGGTTCGGGGAAGTATCCGCCTGAGCGGCCCAACCTGTCCCCGGGCTGCACCTACCTGGGCAGCGCCGCCCAGGTTCCGCACACCGATGGCGCGTTCGTCCGGTTCGCTGCCCTGCCCTCCCGGATGCTCCGGGCCCTGCCGGACGGGCTGGACCTGCGCCGGGCCGCGCTGGTGGAACCGGCCAGCGTCGCCTGGCACGCCGTCGCACGGGCCGGCAACGTTGCCGGCAGGTCCGCCCTGGTCATCGGCTGCGGACCGATCGGGGCGTTGGCGGTGGCCGTGCTCAAACGGGCCGGGGCCGGACCCATCACGGCCGTGGACATGCACGCCAAACCCCTGGAGATCGCCACCGCGGTGGGGGCCGACCACACCCTGCACGGCAGTGACGCCGCCGGGATCGCTGCCGTGGAGGCCGACGTCGTGATTGAGTCTTCCGGCAGCCACCAGGGACTGGCCTCCGCGCTGAACGGCGCGGTGCGCGGCGGAACGGTGGTCATGGTGGGCCTGCTTCCCGCCGGTCCGCAGCCGGTCCCGATCGCCCTGGCAATCACCAGGGAACTGGAACTGCGCGGTTCGTTCCGTTTCAATGACGAAATCGAGCAGGTCATCGCCGCCCTCGCTGACGGTTCCCTGGCCGTGGACCCGGTCATCACCCACGAGTTCGACGTTCCCGATGCCCTGCACGCCTTCGAGGTCGCCCGAGACGCCTCCACCTCAGGAAAGGTGCTCCTCAGGTTCCCGTAGCCGCTTTCTGCCAAAGTCTGGGGCCCCGCTCCACAGCTTGGGGCGAATGCTCCGCAAGTAGGCAGCTCAGCGAGAAGCCCGGGACTCAGCACTCGATGACGTTGACGGCCAGGCCTCCCTCGGAGGTTTCCTTGTACTTGCTGGACATGTCCCGTCCCGTCTGGCGCATGGTCTCGATGACCGTGTCCAGCGACACCAAATGTTGCCCATCGCCGTACAGAGCCATCCGGGCTGATGCGACGGCCTTGCCGGCGGCGATGGCGTTGCGTTCGATACAGGGCAATTGCACCAGCCCGGCAACCGGGTCGCAGGTCAGGCCCAGGTTGTGCTCCATGGCGATTTCCGCGGCGTTCTCCACCTGCTCCGGCGTGCCGCCCAGAACTTCGCAGAGCGCTCCTGCAGCCATCGAACAGGCGGACCCCACTTCGCCCTGGCAGCCGGCCTCTGCTCCCGAGATGGACGCGTTGCCTTTGTAGAGCGAGCCGATGGCGGCTGCGACCAGCAGGTACCGGCGCATGTTGTCGGCCTTCCGCTGCTCCTCCTGTGGGATGAACCGGAAAAAGTAGTGCATGACCGCAGGAATGATGCCGGCAGCACCATTGGTGGGCGCCGTGACCACCCGCCCCCCGGCAGCGTTTTCCTCATTAACGGCAATGGCGAAGGCTTGCAGCCATTCCAGCGATGTCTCCCGCACCGCGGCGTCCTGTTCCAGGCGGTCGGCGATGGCGGCGGCACGACGGCGGGCGTGCAGCACGCCCGGCAGGATTCCGCCGGTCTTCAGGCCGGCATCCACGCACTCCTGCATGGTGCGCCAAATGGCATCCAGTCCCTCGCGGACCTCATCCGCCTGGCGCAGGGCGCACTCGTTGGCCCAGGCAACGTCGGAAATGGACAACTTTTCGGCTGCGCAGATGGCCAGCAATTCCGAGCTGTACTGGTAGGGATATGGCAGCACCTTGGCCGGTGCCGCCGGCGTCACATCCATCCCGGCGGTGGCTGCCAGCGACGATTCGGTCTCCACAAAACCGCCACCGATGGAGTAGAAGGTTTCCTCGGCCAGGACCTTGCCGCCCGCAGTAACTGCGGTCATCCGCATGGCGTTGCTGTGCCGCGGGAGAACCGTGCGGGGCTCCAGCACGATGTCAGAGGGAGACAGTGCCACCGGATGCCGGCCAAGCACCTCCAGGGTGCCCTCCGCGGCGATATGGGCGGCCAGCAGGGCGGGTAACGAGGGGTCCACGGTCTCCGGGGAAGCGCCAGCCAATCCGGCCAGAATGGCGGCCGGCGTGCCATGGCCGATTCCGGTGGCACCGAGGGACCCGTAGAGGTGAACCCGGACCGCCGCCGTGCCCGGCAGCAGGCCCGCAGCCTCGAGCTGCAGGGCGAAATCGCGGGCCGCCCGCATGGGGCCGACAGTATGGGAACTCGACGGGCCAACCCCGATACTGAACAGCTCCAGCGCTGATGTATAGCAACTCATAGTTACTTCATTCTAGCCGCTCGGCGGGTATTTCTTGACCGATCGTTCAGTGCCGGCGGGGGCTGTCTCCTGCTGGTCCGGGACGCCTCAAGACGTCGTGCTGGAGCCCGCCGGAGCGTCATATTCGCATCCCTGATGGACATTGCTACTGGCCGTTCCGGCCCGGCGACTAGGCTGGGAGAAACACGTCGGATCAACACTGGAGGAACTATGTCTGAAACAACTGGGTCTGCACAGATCGGTGTCACAGGACTGGCCGTGATGGGAGCCAACCTGGCCCGCAACCTGGCACGCAACGGCTACACCGTGGCGCTGCACAACCGCTCGGTCGCCAAGACCGACGCCCTACTGGAAAAGCACGGCGACGAGGGTGCGTTTGTCCGCACCGAAACCCTGCAGGAACTGGTCGACTCGCTGGAAAAACCGCGCCGGATCCTGATCATGGTCAAGGCCGGTGCGCCGGTGGACAGTGTGATCGAGCAGCTTGAACCCCTGCTGGAGCCCGGCGACATCGTCATCGACGCCGGCAACTCGCACTACGAGGACACCCGCCGCCGCGAGGCCGCGCTGGCTCAAAAGGACCTGCACTTCGTTGGCGTGGGAGTCTCCGGTGGTGAGGAAGGCGCCCTGCTTGGCCCGTCCATCATGCCCGGCGGATCCAAGGAGTCCTACGCCGCGCTGGGTCCGATGCTCGAGAAAATCTCCGCCCACGTTGACGGGGACCCCTGCTGCGCCTGGATCGGCACCGACGGCGCCGGCCACTTCGTCAAGATGGTACACAACGGCATCGAGTACGCGGACATGCAGGTCATCGGTGAGGCCTACGACCTGCTGCGCTCGGCGGCGGGCATCGAGCCGGCCGAGCAGGCGAAAATCTTCTCGGAGTGGAACCAAACCAACCTGGCGTCCTTCCTGATCGAAATCACGGCCGAGGTGCTGGGCCACACCGACGCCCGGACCGGCAAGCCGCTGGTCGACGTCGTCGTTGACGCCGCCGGCCAGAAGGGCACCGGCCGCTGGACCGTCATCTCCGCCCTCGAGCTTGGCTCGCCCACCTCCGGCATCGCCGAATCCGTCTTCGCGCGTGCCCTGTCCTCGCAGGCGGGCCAGCGCCTCGAAGCGCAGGAAAAGCTCGCCGGGCACGAGGAAAGTGTTTCCGTGGGCGAGGGCTTCGTGGAAGATGTCCGCCAGGCCCTCTTCGCCTCCAAGCTGGTCAGCTACGCCCAGGGTCTGGACATGCTGACCGGCGCGGCCAAGGAGTACGGCTGGGAGCTGGAACTGGATAAGATCGCGTCCCTGTGGCGCGGTGGCTGCATCATCCGGGCCGAGCTGCTCAAGGACATCACCGAGGCCTACGCCGCAGCCGAGAAGCCGGCCAACCTGCTCTTCGCGCCGGCCTTCACTACGGCCATCGCCGAAGCCCTCCCGGCGTGGCGCCGCGTGGTGGCCACCGCCGTCCAGCTGGGCATCCCCGTGCCCGTCTTCTCTTCCTCACTCGCGTACTACGACGGCCTGCGCCGTAAGCGCCTGCCCGCCGCCCTGACCCAGGGCCTGCGGGACCTCTTCGGTGCCCACACCTACCAGCGCGTCGACGCTGAGGGCACGTTCCACACCCTGTGGAGCGAGGACAAGTCAGAGGTCGAAGCGGTCGACAGCCACTGAATCACCCGTTGACGCCGACGGCCTCCGCTCCTGCCCCGAACGGGGAGGAACGGAGGCCGTCGCTGTAGGTGGAGTTCCCGGGCCCGAAGGTTCCGAACCTAGATGTACATGGCGGGATCGATGTAGAGGGCTGGATCAACGGCAGGCGCCGTTTCCCGTCGCGCGTCCCGGTGCCGCCAGGTGGCGGGAATGCCGGTGATGATCGACTCCGCGGGGGCGTCCTTGACGACGACGGCGTTCGCGCCGATGGCGCTGTCAGCACCGATGGTGATGGGCCCCAAAACCTTCGCTCCCGAACCGATCGTGACGCGGTCCCCGATGGTGGGGTGCCGTTTGATTTTGGCCAACGACCGGCCGCCCAGCGTCACCCCGTGGTAGATCATCACGTCCTCACCGATTTCGGCTGTTTCGCCGATGACCACACCCATGCCGTGGTCGATGAAAAAGCGCCGGCCGATGGTGGCGCCAGGATGTATCTCGATGCCGGTGGCAAACCGGGCCAACTGGGAAAGGATCCGGGCCGGGAACCGCAGGTCCGGCCGTGCCCACATCCGGTGCGTCACCCGGTGCACCCAAATGGCGTGCAGACCGGAGTAGACGAAGAAGTTTTCGAACGACCCCCGCGCTGCGGGGTCATGTGACCGGGCAGCTTCTAGGTCTTCGCGTAAGCGGGCGATGGCCCGAAAGAGTGAACTCACATGGATCCCTCAAAAAGAGGCGGCTGCGCCGGTGTGCCCGCCGGACCCGCCGGCCGGTTCGTTGACCGTCCTGGTGGGGCGGCGGGCATCATGTCCGGAATCAGCCGCGGATGTCGTCATACAGGACGGTGGAGATGTAGCGCTCCCCGAAGTCGCAGACCACGGCGACGATCAGCTTTCCGGCGTTCTCGGGCCGCTTCGCCAGCTCCAGGGCGGCCCACACGATCGCTCCCGAGGAGATGCCGCCCAGGATACCCTCCTGCGTTCCCAGCGCGCGGGCGACCGCAACGGAATCCTCCACGCTGGCATCCAGGACCTCGTCGTAGATGTTCCGGTCCAGGTTCTCCGGCACAAAGTTCGCGCCCAGTCCCTGGATCTTGTGTGGCCCCGGGGCGCCGCCGTTGAGGATGGCGGAGTCCTTGGGCTCCACGGCCACCACCTGGACGTCCGGCTTGCGCTGCTTCAGTACCTGGCCGACGCCGGTGATCGTGCCGCCGGTGCCCACGCCGGCAACGAAAATGTCGACCTTGCCATCGGTATCGGCCCAGATTTCCTCTGCGGTCGTTTCCCGGTGGATCTGTGGGTTTGCCACGTTCGCGAACTGCTGGGCCCAGATGGCGTTGTCCGTGCCGGCCACAATTTCCTGCGCCTTTTCGACGGCTCCGCGCATGCCTTCGGCACCGGGGGTCAGCACGATTTCTGCACCGTAGGCGCGCAGCATGACCCGCCGTTCGGTGGACATGGTCTCCGGCATGGTGAGGATGACCTTGTAGCCGCGGGCGGCGCCCACCATCGCCAGCGCGATGCCGGTGTTGCCGGAGGTGCCTTCGACAATCGTGCCTCCGGGCTTGAGCGCACCGGCTTTTTCGGCAGCGTCGACGATGGCTACGCCGATCCGGTCCTTGACGCTATTGGCCGGGTTGTAGAACTCCAGCTTGACGGCGACCGTCGCGGCCAGGCCCTCGGTGAGCCGGTTCAGGCGCACCAGGGGGGTGCCGCCAACCACTTGCGTAACGTCGTCGTAAATGCGTGCCATGAAGGACTACCTATTCTTTCTGCGGAGGAGCGTAGCGCTGCGTAACCGGCAGCGTAACCAAAGGTCACACTAATGACCGCTGGCCGGAGGGCCTAAGCCGCCAGCCATGGAGAGTAATATTTCCGGGCCTTGGCCAGCTTGGGGTTGATGATCACCTGGCAGTACCCCTGTTCCGGGTGCTTGGCGTAAAAATTCTGGTGGTACTCCTCGGCCCGGTAAAACCGAGGCAACCGGGTCACCTCGGTCACGATCGGATGTTTCCAGTTCGGCTGGTTGCGCTCGATGGCGGCCCGGAAAGCCTCTTCCTGCTCCGCATCCGTGTAGAACATCGACGACCGGTACTGCGTGCCGACGTCGTAGCCCTGGCGGTTCAGCGTGGTCGGATCATGCGAGACGAAGAACATGTCCAGAACGACGTCTTCGGGAATGACGTCCTCGTCGAAGGTCACCGCCACCACCTCGGCATGGCCGGTGGTTCCGTTGCAGACATCGTCATAGTCCGGGTTGCTGACATGGCCCCCGGTGTAGCCGGACACGACGTCGGTCACCCCTTTGGTCTGCTGGTACAACGCGTCCAGGCACCAGAAGCAACCGCCTCCCAAAACAAAAGTCTTCATGACACCAACAATGCACAAACCGCCCGGAAGATTCCCGGCCGGTGGCCGCGGGCCGGTCAGGAGTCAGCGGGCTCCGCCATAGGCAGGGTATGAATAGGACCATGGAACCGGAAAAAAACGTCCCCGCAGGGCCCAGCCTGGCCGAGGTCCTGCTCGCCGTCGAAGAGCTCTGGCCGGAGTCGCTGGCCGAGGACTGGGACTCGGTCGGGCTGGTGGTCGGGCAGCCGGCGGCCCCCGTATCGCGGATCCTGTTCGCCGTTGACCCGACCCTGGAGGTGGTCCGTGAAGCGCTCGCCTGGGGAGCGCAGCTGTTGATCACCCATCACCCGCTGCTGCTGCGCGGGGTGCACTCGGTGGCTGCCACCACCGGCAAAGGGCGGGCCATCCACGAACTGATCGAGGGCGGCTGCGCCCTGCTGACGGTGCATACCAATGGTGACAGCGCCGTCGGGGGCGTCTCCGATGTGCTCGCCGATGCCTTGGGTCTGACCGACGTGGCACCGCTGGCCCCAACCAGCCACGGCCTGCCCGAGGAGGGCATCGGACGGGTGGGTGAACTGCCGGCCGTGCTGAGCCTGGGCGACTTCGCCGAGCGCGTGTACGGCATCCTGCCCGCCGTCGCAGGGGGCGTCCGGGTCGCGGGGGACCGGCAGGGCCTCATCCGTAGGGTAGCCCTGTGCGCCGGCGCGGGGGACAGCCTGTTCGATGCGGTGCGGGCCAGTCAGGCCGACGTCTATGTCACTGCTGACCTGCGCCACCACCCCGCCTCTGAGGCCCGGGAAGCCTCAGGCAACGGCCGGCCCTACCTGGTGGACATGTCCCACTTCGCCAGTGAATGGCTGTGGTTGCCGGCCGCCGCTGAAGCGTTGGGAAACGTGCTCACCGACCAGGGGTTCGACGTCGAACTGCGGGTCAGTGCCATCAACACCGATCCGTGGGATTTCATCCTGACTCCGGGGCTGGAATCCTGACGGACCCGATGGACGTAACCTAGAACCACACGGGCCCGCCGGCAGGATGCGCCGACGGCACAGCGGAAGGACATCGATGGCAAAGGCAGCACCGGCCGAACAACTGCGTCTCCTTGATTTGCAGGCACTGGACGGGCGGATCCGGCAGTTGGACAACCGCATTAAGGTCCTTCGCGATGACCCCCGCCTGGCGGACCTGAATGCCGGACTCTCCGTCGCGCAGAGCGACCTGGTGGTCCTCAACACCGAAGTCGAGGACACCCGGCGCCAATTGACTCGGGCCGAGACGGACGTGGAGCAGGTCGCCACGCGCATGGCCCGCGACGAGGCAAAGCTCAACAGCGGAACCGGACTGTCGAAGGACCTGGTGGCCCTGCAGAACGATCTGGCGTCCTTGGCCAAGCGCCGCTCCGACCTGGAGGACGCCGAGCTGGAGGTCATGGAGCGCCTCGATGACGCGGTGGCCCGGCAGGAAAAGCAGCAGGGTGTGGTTTCGGACATCAGCAGGTCGCTGAGCGGCATCCGTGCCGAACTGGTGGGCCAGATTGGTGAGGTTGAGGCCGAGAAGCAGGCCGTCCAGGCGCAACGCGTGGAACTGGCGGCCAGTTTCGATGCGGGGTTGCTGGGACTTTACGAGCGGACCCTGGCCAAGCGCGGGGTGGGAGCTGCCAGGCTGTTCCACGGCACCTCCGAGGGTTCGGGCATGCAGTTGAGCCCGGGCGACCTGGCGGACATCCGAAAGGCGGCGGAGGACGAGATCGTTTTCTGCCCCGACTCCGGCTGCATCCTGGTCCGTTCCCCCGAGTGGAACTGATCCCTACCCCTCCAGCAGGACGTTGAGCGCGTGCGGACGGCGTGCTCCCGCGGACACGAGTTCCGCCGGCCAGCGCTCCCGGGTGGCCTTGAGCAGCTGCCCGGGTGTTTCCGGCGCCTTGCCGCGCCGCGTCAGCAGGTGCCGGGCCAGTTCACCCCTGGTGTGCTTGGCGAAGTGGGACACCACGGTGCGCTTGCCATCCTTCTCCGTGAAAACATTCACCGCGACGGTTTGTTCGGGCGGCGGTGCCCACGCGGCAGCGTAGGTGCTTGACCGGCAGTCCACCAGCAGATGCCCGGACACCGAGTCTGCCAGGGCCACGGACAGGTGCGGCTTCCAAAACGCCGCCAGGCGCCCCAGCCCGGGCAGCGCCACCGACATGGACAACCGGTAGGCAGGAATCCGGTCAGCAAAACCAAGGGCTCCCCACAGGCCGGAGACCACGACGACGGCGTCCTCAGCCTTGCGCCGTTGCGTTCCCGTGAGGCCGCGGTAGTTCAGGGCGTCGTACAGCACCCCCGAATACACCCTGTGTGCCGGTGCCGCCGGTTCCAGTTCCAACCGGGTGTTGCGGTGCACCTCCGCTGCCAATGACGCTCCGACCCCCAACCGTTCCAGGGCGTCCTCGTGCGCGGAGAGCCAGGCCAGGCCCGATAGGACACGGCCGCGGGGTTCGGTGAGCGCGGGAAAGGACAGCTCCGCCAGCGACATGGGTTCCCCACGCAGCGGGGGAGTTTTGCCTTCGGAGGGTGGAAGGAGAATACGCACCCATCGAGCGTAGCCGCAGCAGTCGACTGCGGCCCGCCCGCGGCTCGCTCGCGGCCGGCGTGACCTCCAGTGAGGGCCCGTTGCCGCTTGCCAGCCAGTCCGGAAGCGTCCGGCATCGGCGAGTGATTCTGCTTACTCTTTCGGTTTCCGGACCCGCCCGGGGCACGCGCCAGCCTAGACTGGTTGCGCCGGGACCGAAGGTGTTTCCGGGAATCGAAGGGAACCGCATGTCACTGCTGTCGGACAAGGCTCTCACCGCCTGGACCACCCGCGAAGCGTTGGCCGAGGCCATGATCCCGCTGATCGGGACGCTCTACCGGGACAACAACGTTGTTACCTCCGTATACGGCCGAAGCCTTATCAACCAGTCTGTCGTCGGGCTGCTCAAGACCCACCGCTTCGCCCGCCACGTCGACGACGTGGAGCTCTCGCTGGAGGAAACCCTGCCCCTGCTGCAGGAACTGGCCCAACTGGAACTTGGCGCCTGTGCCGTCGACCTTGCCAAGTTGAACCTCCGCTACCGGCAGCATGGAAACGGAACGCCGTTGGCGGATTTCCTGCGCACCGAACTTGCCGACGTCGTCGGGCGTTCCGGTGGCGACCCACGCACCAGCACCGACGTCGTACTGTACGGTTTCGGGCGCATCGGCCGACTGTTGGCCCGCATCCTGGTGGAGCACGCCGGTGGAGGACAGGGACTGCGCCTGCGCGCCATCGTGGTCCGCCGCGGATCCGAACAGGACCTGGTGAAGCGCGCCAGCCTGCTCCGCCGCGACTCCGTGCACGGGCCCTTCGAGGGCACCATCACGGTCGATGAGGAAAACAACACCATCCTGGCGAACGGAACGCTCATCCAGGTGATCTACTCGGACAACCCCGCAGGTGTCGATTACACCAGCTACGGCATCTCCGACGCGCTCGTGGTCGACAACACCGGCCGCTGGCGCGACGAAGCGGGGCTGTCGCAGCACCTGCAGAGCCCCGGTGTGTCCCGCGTGCTGCTGACCGCCCCCGGCAAGGGCAGCCTGAAGAACGTGGTGCACGGCATCAACCACGCTCAGATCAGCGGTGCAGACCGGATCATCACCGCCGCCTCCTGCACCACCAACGCCATCACCCCGGTGCTGAAGGCCATCAATGACCGGTACGGCATTGTGCACGGGCATGTCGAAACGGTCCACTCCTTCACGAATGACCAGAACCTCACGGACAACTTCCATAAGGGGGACCGTCGGGGCCGGTCCGCGGCGTTGAACATGGTGCTTACCGAAACGGGTGCGGCCAAGGCGGTGGCCAAGGCCCTGCCCGAGCTCGCGGGCAAATTGACCGGCAACTCCATCCGGGTGCCAACGCCCGATGTCTCCATGGCGATTTTGAACCTGACCCTGAAGCAGGGGACCAGCAAGGAAGAAGTCAACGCCTACCTGCGCACCATGTCCCTGCATTCGGACCTGCACAAGCAGATCGATTACATCGACTCGCCGGAGGTCGTGTCCACTGACTTTGTGGGTTCCCGCCGTGCCGGCATCGTCGATGGGTTGGCCACCATCGCCACGGATCAGCACCTGGTGCTTTACGTCTGGTATGACAACGAGTTCGGATACAGCTGCCAGGTCATCCGGGTGGCCGAGGAGATGGCCGGAGTCCATCCGCCCACGTTCCCCATCGCCTAGCTCCAGGAACGGGCCGCCCACCTTTTCCGTCGCCCAGCCCGCGCCGGGCTGCCGGTAGACTGGGCAATGGATGGGACAGCCAGGCGGCCGCGTGCCACGCAAGTGGCCCGAGGAACGTCCGGGCTCCATAGAGCAGGGTGGTGGGTAACGCCCACTCGGGGTAACCCGCAGGACAGTGCCACAGAAAACAGACCGCCCGCCCCTTTTGGGGTGCGGGTAAGGGTGAAACGGCGGTGTAAGAGACCACCAGGTCCCTGGGTGACCAGGGGAGCTAGGTAAACCCCACCCGGAGCAAGGCCAGACAGGGCATGATCGAGGGCTGCTCGCCCGAGTGCCCGGGTAGGCCGCTGGAGGGCGTCGGCAACGGCGTTCGTAGATGGATGGCTGCCATCGCCGCACCCGGCAACGGAGCGGCGGTACAGAACCCGGCGTATCGGCTGTCCCATCCTTCATAACACCCTTTTTGGGTGCTCTGGGCTGCCTGCCAGGCAGCAATGCTCACCGAATGCTGTCCACTCGGTCGACGGCTGAGTGATCGGTGTTGAGGTCGGCCGGGCGAGCGCAATTGATCAACACGCGTTTGCGGCAGGCGTCACTGATGGCCCACAGCGTATTGCGCAACCAAATGCCCGCACGGGTTTTGTCGTAAAAGGCTTCTACGTGCTGCCGAGGAAACCTGGCCACGGCGTATAGCGCGCAGCAGGCTAGCCCGAGGCTGAGAAAGGCTGGGCCCAGGTCATGGTCGGCGCTCATCGGAGCCCGTCCATGCGGTCCAGGCGGGAGTAGGAGCCGGGCAATGTGGCGATGATGTTTGCCCGCCACCAGGCGCGGATTCGGTTCATGGTGTTCCTTCGAGCGCGGCTGCGGGCGCCTGGTTGTGGTGGGCGTCCCCAGGGGTGAGACGGTCCGCCGGGAGTGGGTGCCCGCGATGGTGGAGCGCGTGTCGACTCGGCCCCGGATCATCATCTTCCCATGCCGACGGTGTGTCACCCGTCATGGGGCTCCCCGACGCGTCATCCAGCATCTGGGGAACGGTGCTCAGGCCGCTCCCTCGACGATGCCGAGGACCACGGGTGGCAGGCCCGGACTACTCTAAGACCCGCAAAAACTACTTATGGTCACTACCTAATGGGTCCCATAGGGTTTTCGGTAGCCAGCGGACGTGAGACCCCGCTGGCAGCCGGCGGTCCTAGGACCCTGCCGGCCAGCCGTCGGACGTGAGACCCCCGACGGGTAGCCGCATCGGGCGTGAGACACCCCGCGGCGACAGTGGCCCCGGTGGTAGACCCCAGTCCTACCGGGGCCACCCCAAACCATTCACGCCGACGTTGATTGTCAAGATCAGCTGAGCGCGTCGTGGACCACCGACAGGACGCATCATATGGAGATCGTCGGCAATCTTGTTGCCGTGCAAAAGAGCCGAAAGCGATTAGCTTGGTCGATGCTTTCGGTGGTGAACTTGCGGTCCCGTGTTCATTCCTGGGGGAGGGACGTGATCCGGAAGGCCGCTGGCGCGGGTCAGGGACAGATAGCCGCAGAACCCGGCTTGGCGGCTGTCCCATCCTTCAAAGAGCGCCGAGTCCCGGACAGGGAACGCGTTGGGGCGAAATTAGATCCTACGCAGCGTGTTTGGCGTTGTCCCTGCACCGGACGACGGCAACTAGTTTTGTTTCGGTCGAATCATCAGCGTGGTACGTCGTGACGTGGGTGGTTACCTGGCCGCACTGCTCACAGTAAGCCTTCTGCTGTTTGATCCCCATGAATCGATTATAGGTGGGAACGCCACGAACCCTTACTACCTTTCGTGCTAGCGTGCGGAGCGTAAGCAAAAACGCCCCCCATAGGATGCCGCGCTGTCTAACTACATTTTTATCGTTGCCAACAACGACGTTGCGCCGAAGGTGAACAGTTGGATCTCCCGCTATTCGGACCCGGCCACCGATGAAGTGAGGCAGGTTCCGCTGACCCCTTCCCGCACCTTGACGGTTGTCAGCCATGATCTGGCCCAGAGCATGTCCATCGGCCAAAAGTGCTTCTTCAAGGGATCTGCCGTTGACTACGAGCGCGGTTCCGTGGTGTTCGGACTCCAGGGTTGGTTGAACTATAGCCAGGATCAGCCGATGGAGTCACAGCCCCTGTTGGAGGGGCAGTTTCTCCTTGCCGATTGGAATGAGGACCAGCTGCGTTTCCGGCGGGACGTTTTTGGCACTTCGCAACTGCTTTACAGTTCGGGTCCTGGCTATGCAATCGTGTCAGACTCACTGCTGGCGCTCGTCGACTTCCGTCGGCACGTAGGGGATCCGTGCACCCTTAATGATGAGGTGCTGTTGGCCAGATCGGTGTTCAGCGGGTTGGGGGCCCAGCAGATAAGTCCCGAGACCTACGTCAACCAAATTTCCTTCCTTCCCGCACGGCTGTCCTTGGATGTTTCCTTCGAGAGAGAGATCGTCCCCGATCCCGTTGGCTCCGCCCTGCAGGACATGGAACTGCCGGATGACGTTGACTACGCCGCGGTCGTACGTGATGGTGCCGTGAACCTGTCCCGGCTCATCGCCACCCTGACCGGGCTGCCCAACTGGACCCTTGGACTCAGCCTTTCGGGCGGCTACGACTCGCGCGTCTGCCTGGCCGGGGGAATCGCCGCCGGCGTCGTAAAGGAGATGCACTTTACGTGCAACAGTGACCTTGCTGTTCACGCGGAAGACTACCGGGTCGCGGAGGCACTCGCCGAGCGGTGGGGATTCTCCATCCGTAACCGACTGGTGGAGGAGGCGTATTCCTCACGGCGGGAAATTGACTGCACCCCCTTTATGCTGTGGAGCCTGTCAAGCATGGGCGTTTACGACTACTTCAGCATGCGTCAGGCAGCCCGGATGCCCGGGAAATACATCGGCCTGACCGGTCTGGGTGGGGAGCTCCTGGGCAGCAATTACAGCTGGCAAAGCTGGCCGGACCTCGCGGCGACCCTACACGCGGAACCCGATATTGCCGATGCGCTGACTGAGCAGGGACGCAAGGGGGTCAAAGCCGTAGGAGGGGACCCAGAATCTCGGCTGGCTTCCGAGCTGCATTTTATGAATTACCGTCACGCCCTGCACGGTAGCCGCCACGTGCCGTTGCACATGGTCGGGTTCGCGCCTTTGCAGCAGCGACTGCTGACCGCCCTGGCGTATTCCCCCCGAAGCGACTTCATCATGCCGGCATACAAGGCACTCAGCCCCGTCAATGACTTGAACATCCTTCTTGCACCGGAACTTTCGACCATGCCTTACGACAAGCCCAAGAAAAACCTTTCGAAGGCTTATGTGGAGATGCGGCTGGAACGGCTGGGCGGTCCTATCGACACTGCCGTGCTGACACCGTATACGGTGCATGGTCTCCCTGACGACGTACCGGCAGGACCACCCGAATTCCTGCTCAACCTGGCCCGGCTGCGAGGCTTGGATCTGCCGCAGACAGCAGAAACGTTGATGGAGTTCGGGGAAAAGGGGCTCGACGTCTTGAAGGACCACCCCCAGCGCAAGGTGTTGGAGGCAGTGGGCGAGAATGCCCGTTGGCGTTTAACCAAGAAGAAGCTCCCGCCCATTGGGGCGGGTGAAAGCCCGGCGAAACTTGTCTCCATTTACGAACTTTTCGGCGAATCCATTCCATCCAGTTGAAGCAGCGCCCCTGCGCCGACAATCCGTCAGTCGTGAATTCTAGGGCCTCCAAGGAGCCATTTCTACTATGTGACAGGCGGCTCCAAGAGCTCCCTGCCCCCTTGTGTCCGGATGATAACGTGGCCCTATGCCAAACGGGGAACTTTTTGCAGTGAATTTCGCAAACGCGGGATTGGGTAACCGCCTCCGGTTCACGCTTAGTGCCCAGGCTTTGGCTGAGGCGGAGGGACGCCGATTCAGGTACCTGTGGCCTACTGATAAGGATTTCAGCGCCCGGCTTACCGAGTTGTGGGAGTACGAACCGGGCGAGAGCGCCAGCATGAGTGAATCCAGACAACTGCTCTCCGAGTTCCCCTACGTGAACGAAAAGGTGGACTTCTGGACACCCGAGATGAGAGCGTTGCCGATCTGGCACGTCCGCTCCGTGAACACCTTGCCCGTACCGGAAGGCTCCCAAACCTGGGAGCAACATTTCCGGGCCCTGACCCCCGTGCAGCAAATTCGCGATCGGATCTCGGATCTGCGGGACGCTGTTGCCGGCAGACGCTACGTCGGCGTGATGATACGTGCGCACGAGCGGTCGCATGTGAAAACCCTCGAAGCCTCTCCAGTGGTCTGGTACACCAAGCGCATGGCCGAACTTCAGGCGGCGGAGCCTAACCTTTGGTTCTACATCTCCTCCGACGTCCAGGAAGTCCAGGATGCTGTGATCGCAAGCATCCCGAACTGCTTCGGCCAGACCGACAAAGGTCCGTATAACACCACTGCAGGAGTCCAATCTTCTGTTGCTGACCTATATATGCTTGCCAGTTCTGTCCACATCCTGGCTCCTTATTGGTCCAGTTTCGGTGATATCTCCTGGATTCTTTCTGATGGGTGCGTAGCGAAGGAGACAAGCCGCACAATGCATGGTGATCCGACAGCTTGGCAATTGGTCGACCCGGCCCCCGACCCGTTGAAGCCGTCTCTGCGCGCCCAAGTCATCGCCTAGGTTCGCGCGTCGCGCCTTTTACTGTGCGCTTTAGGTCACGGCTCTATAACGGCTCCTTTATGAAACGGTTCAATACCTCTGACTGGTAAGCACGCTTAGTTCTTCAATGTAATGTTGTAAACATCGCCAAGGACGTGAGACCCCCAAGGCTGAGCCGCCCGACCGTGAGACAGTCCGGCGCACCTTTCCTGTCCTGAGACCACAGGAGACAATCACGCCCCGGCGGTGCAGAATTCGCACCCCGGGGCCGATTTTGTTAACTGGCAAGTTTGTTAGCAGAGGCCTGGAGGACCGGGTTCCTTGTTCCTCACACCCTGGTGGACGCGGAACAGCAGGGGCGTCAGCCCCAGAACCCGAGGGCGAATTCGGCTATCACCACCGACAGCAGGAATGAGGCTGTAACCGCGACCAGTCCCACCGGGATGATCTTCCAACCAATGTTCTTCAGCAATGGGATGTCCTTGCCAAGGGAGAGCCCGGCGCACGTCAGGACCACCGTGGCGATCGACAGGAAGTCAACGGTCTTGACCAGGTCTCCAAGCAGCCCTGCCACCGGCGACCAAGGGCTGGAAACCAAGGCGCCTAGGGTGGTTGCCCAGACAATGGCGGATATTTTACGGGACACTCTGGCCAGGAAAATGCTCACCAGGATCAGGGCGACCAGCACCAGGTAGCCGCCGACAATGTTCCAGCTGAAACCCTTCGCCGCAACAGAGGCCGTGCAGATACCGATGATCGACAGCACGCCCAGGGACAGCCAGAGCGGGAGCTTCACCTCCAGGCTGCTCGCCGCAACCCTCTCCCGGAAGATCCGGTTTTCCTCCGCGAGCTTGTCCTCACCCAGGTTCCGCGGGGACGAATCACCGGAGGTTCCGGTGGAACTGCCGGCAGCGGGGGAGGCGGCGGCGACCGGAGCAGCGGCCTTCCCGGAGGTAGGCCTCCGGCGGGTCAGCACCCGATAGAACTTGTCGGCCAGGGGCAGGGCCACGTAGATGCCGACATAGACGCCAAGGATGGTCGTGATGAGGTTGGACACCGCCGCGATGCCCAGCACTGCTTCCGCGTCGCCAGGGTAGGCCGCGACAATGCTGGCAACGGAGGCTGCCATCATGGATCCGGATCCAACCCCGGCGCCCATGGCCAGGGCCAGGGGGTTGAACCAGCCCCAGTTGGCCACCAACGAGGTCAGCAGCGTGATGTACACGGCCCCGAACAGGGTGCCGAAAACGTACATGGCCAGCACACCGCGGTACTGGTCGGAGTTGGGCCCGTACTTTTCGCTGACCATGGCGAAGGACGGCTCACGATCAAGGGAGAACGTCGCGCCGACTGTCGCCTTGCCCATCTTGAGCAGCACTGCCAGCGGCAGGGCGAGCAGGACGGTGCCCAGCAGGTGGCCGACTTCCTGCAGCAGCAGCGCCGGACCGGCCTTGAACAACGTCGGCAGGCTGGGTCCGATGTTGAACGCCAACCGGGCCACGAGCAGCATGACGGCGACGCCGACCAGGGCGGCAGCGATGCGCTGCAGGTTCAGGCCCAGGGGCCGGACCTTCTGCACCGAGACGACGAGGCCGAGGATGAGCCCCCACACCATGGGGAACACGACGATGGCGCCGATTCCCAGGTCGAGTTTGAGCTGGCCAATGATCTGCACGACCACGGCGATCACCAGGGCGAGCACGGCGATGGGTAGGGTCGTCCGTGCACCGGCGGAAGTGGTGGTGGCCGGAGCCTTGGAGATTGCACTCATGCTGCATCGTCCTTGCGGGAATCGGGGCCGGCATAGGCGGCCGAAAGAAACTTGTCCCGCTGCTGCGGATCGGTGGCCGCGGCGGCGGTTGTCCAGGCGAGGGCAGTGGCGGCCTCGAACATGGCTTCGTACGCGGCGGGGGTGTTGGCCACCTCGGCAAACGCCGCCGTGTGGATGGCCATGTCGGCGCCCGGGATGCTCATCCACGGGTGCAGGCTGGGTATTACCTGGGAAATGTTGCCCATGTCCGTCGAGCCACCCGACATGCCCTTGGAGGGGCTGACGTCCTTGCCCATCCGCTCCATGGCCATTGACCAGTGCCGCGCCAGGTCATCGTCCTGCTGCAGCGGTTCGTACAGGGGCTCGGCAACCTCGATGTCCAGGGTGGTTCCGGTGGCCAGGGCGGCGCCCTCAAAGCAGTTCCGTACCCGCGTCAACAGCGCCTCGTACTCCGGCAGGGAGAACGCGCGGCACTCAAATTCCACGATGGCGGTGTCGGCGATGATGTTCGTGACGTGGCCGGCCTCCTTGACGAACAGGGCGATCCGGTGGTCGGACGGAATCTGCTGGCGCAGCAGGCCGACGGCGACCTGGGCGAGCACCGCCGCGTCGGCGGCGTTGATCGCGCGGTGAGGCGCGGCGGCCGCATGGGCTGACCTGCCGTGGAAGGTGGCACGGAAGCGGCCGACTGCCTGGGCGCTGGTGCCGGCCGGATTGGCTGTCAGGCCGTCCTGGACCGGGTGCACCATCATGGCCAATCCGACGCCGTCGAACGCTCCGCGTTCCAGCAGGATCGCCTTGCCGCCGCCGTGTTCCTCGGCCGGCGTGCCGATGGCCTTGAGCGTGATGCCCAACTCGTCCACGAAAGGTGCCAGCGCCAGGGCTGCTGCCACCGAGGCTCCGGCGATGAGGTTGTGGCCGCAGGCGTGGCCGACGCCGGGAAGGGCGTCGTATTCCACGCAGAGGGCGACGACGAGCGGACCGTTGCCGACGGTACCGGTGAAGGCGGTGGGCAGGCCCGAGGTTCCGCGTTCGACGTCGAACCCGCCTTCCTGCAGCAGGGCGCTGATGCCTGCAGCGGCGCGCTCTTCCTCGAAGGCCAGTTCCGGGTGGTCGTGGATCTCCTGGCTGAGCCGCAGGACCTTGTCCTGCCACGTGAGGAGGGCCGTGGACAGCCCGGCCTGCACGCCGGAACTGGCGCCGGCAATGTCGGTTAGCTTCATGGGTTACACCGGTTCTTTCAGTAGCTGAGGGAGGGGAAGGGGGATCCGGAGGCCTGGGTGGGTACCCAGACCGCCTTTGTTTGGGTGTATTCGTCCAGGACGCCCGGGCCGGAGGATCGCCCGTGTCCGGAGTCACCGAAGCCGCCGAAGGGAACGGCCACGTGGATGGTCTTGTACGAATTGATCCAAAACGTGCCGGCCTTGACGGCGCCGGCGACGTGGTGGGCACGGGAAACGTTATCGGTCCACACGGCGCCGGCAAGTCCGAAACGCGTGCCGTTGGCGCGGCGGATGGCTTCCTCTTCCGTATCGAAGGCATCCGCGCCGACCACCGGCCCAAAGACCTCCGTGGTTTCCAGGATGTTGTCGGGTCCGACTCCTGCCAGCAGGGTCGGCAGGATCCAACGGCCTGTGGCCAGGGGGCCGGAAGCGATGGCCGCTGGCAATGCGGTCCCGGTGCGAAGGTCGGCACCGTCGGCCAGGCCGTCCCTGATCCTCGCGGATACAGCCTGGTACTGGGGGGCGGTGATGATCGGTCCCACCTCGGTGGTGGGCTGCAGCGGATCGCCGAGCTGGAGTTTACCGGCGCGCTCCGCCACGCGCTGCAGGAAGTCCTCGTAAATTGAGCGCTGCACCAGGAGCCGGGACCCGGCCACGCAGGACTGTCCGGCACCGGAGAAGATGGCGGAGATGGCGCCGTCGGCGGCCCGGTCCAGGTCCGCGTCGGCAAAGACGATGTTCGCGCTCTTGCCGCCGAGTTCGAGCACGGTGGGAATGCCCACCTCGGCGGCTGCGGCTGCGACCCGGCGGCCCGTGGGAACCGATCCGATGAAGCTGACCTTCCCGACGCGCTGGTCAGTGGTCAGGGCCGCCCCGACGCTGGAGCCCAGACCGGGCACCACATTGAAGACCCCGTCCGGCAGTCCGGCCTGGGACGCCAGTTGGGCCAGCCGCAGCGTGGACGCCGGGGTGAACTCACTGGGCTTCAGGACGACGGCGTTGCCGGCGGCCAAGGGCGCTGCCGAGTTCCAGCCGGCGGTGAACAGCGGAGCGTTCCAGGGGGTAATGGCCACCACCACGCCCCAGGGAACGCGTTGGGTGTAGGTCAGCCAATTCCCGGGTACCGGAATGGTTTGGCCGGTGATCTTGTCGGCCCACCCAGCGTAGTAGCCGAACATCTCGGCGACCTTGGCCGCTTCGGCGCGGGCGTCCCGCAGGGGTTTGCCAGTGGTGGCGGATTCCAGCAGCGCCAATTCCTCTGCCGACTCCTCGACCACGCGGGCCACGTTGCGCAAGATCGCTGCGCGCTCGAAGGGGTTGGTTGCAGCCCAGTGGGCGGCTCCGGCGACTGAGGAGGCGAGGGCTGCGTCGACGCCGGCCCGTCCCGGATCGGCATAGCTGGTAAAGGTTTCCCCGGTGGCGGCGGCCGTCAGCGTCACCTGTACGCCCGAGCCGGGGTGGATGCCGCCATCAAGGAACACCCCGATGCCGGAGGGCAGGACGGACTCCAGCACCGTCCTGGCGGTGGTTCCCCCCGAAGTCATGGTTGCGGCGGTGGGTGTCATGCTCGGGCTCCCTGGGTGGGAGAGGTCAGGCAGGCGGCGGTTCGGAGCTTGTCGCTGGCAAGGACGTCGGTTGCGGTGGTGACGGTGGAGGGCATCTCGACGAAGTCCGCTGCCGGTCCTAGCTCGGCCAATGCGTGTTGCCAGGCGGTGTCGGTGCCGGCCAGGAGCGCCGGGTTCGCTCCCCGGGCCTTGGCGACCTGCAGGGCCAGGGACACGTCCCGGGCCATCAGCCCCAATGAGAAACCGGAGGACAGGGTGCCGGACAGGATCCAGTCGGGGAACATGGCAGCGGACACCTTGCTGCCGCCCGAGGCCCCGCTCACCGCTTCGGCTGCTGTGCCGGGATCGATGCCATAGGCCGCGGCGATGTCCAGGGCCTCGCCGACGGCGGCGAGATTCGTGGCGCACAGGACATTGTTCAGCAACTTCACGACATTGCCTGAACCAGTGGGTCCGATATGCCTGTACCTGCCGCCGGTGAGGGTCTCCAGCAGGGGCATCGCGGCGGCAAGGTCCGCTTCGCTTCCGCCAACGAAGGCGCTCAGCGTTCCTGTGGCGGCACCCGCCTGTCCACCTGAAACGGGGGTATCAAGGAAGGCTGTTCCCTGTGCCGCGGCCAAGGCCGACATCTCAGCGCTCGTGTCCGGCTCTGAGGTCGTCGTATCAACGATGGCGATGGTGCCCGGTGCTGCGAGCAGGACGGGGAGCGATTCCCGCACCACTGCTGCTGACGGGAGCGACAGGACGGCGTAGGGAATGCCTGCCAGCTCGGCCAGGTTCCCGACCGTGCGGATCCCTGCTTCCTTGGCGGCGGCACGGGCGGCAGGGGAGGGATCGTAGCCGCTCACCTGCCAGCCGGCGCGGTGCAGGGTCGCGGCCATTGCGCCTCCCATGGATCCGAGGCCGACGACGGCGGCGGCGCGGGGGGCGGGATTTGCTTCAGACACGGTGGTCCTTCCGGTGGATCAGTCGAGATAAATTTCGAGGTCGTCCCACAGCTGCTGGGTGCGACGGATGGTGGTTCGGCTGCGCTCGGCCTGGGCTGCTTCCATTCCGGCGAGCAGGCCGTAGACCACCGAGGTGGCGGCGGTCACGGATTGGAAGAAGGAGATGCCCTCACTGGGCACAATGAGGGCATGCTGCGCCACGGCGGAAAGCCGGCCGCGGCGCATGTCGGTGATGGCCACGACTGTTGCCCCTGCCCGGTGTGCTGCCTCGGCGGCCAGAATGACCTGGCGGATTGATCGCCAGATGTTGATGACCACCAGCACGTCCCCGGAGCCAAGGGTGTTGGTTCCTGACGCCAGGTGGACGCCGAGGCGGTTCTCCAAGGTGATCGGGTAGCCCATGGTCGCTCCCAGATGCGCCAGCACCATGGCCGGTGCGGCCAGGGAGCCGTAACCCAGGACGGTGATTGACCGGGCCCCGGCCAGCGCCGCCACGGCGGAGGCCACCTCGTCGCCGGTATTGGCGTCCAGGGTGAGCCGCAGGTTTTCGATATCGTGCTGCAGCGCCTCGTGCACCGGGCTGCGGTACTGGCCGTGCGCAGCCAGCGTCTCCTCAGTGGAAATCATCACCAGGTAGCGGGCGCGCAGTTCACGCTGCAGGTCCGGCCAGCCTCGAAATCCGAGCGTCTGGGCTGTCCGGACCACGGTGGAGTTATCCACTGCTGCCCGCTGCGCAATCTCGGCCAGCTCAGCGTAGGAGGCCAATTGCGGATTGCGGCTGACGACGTCCAGCACTCGTTGCTGGGCTTTGGACAAGGGCTGCCCGGGGAGGAGCCCGTCCAGCCATGTGGACTCATCCTGCTGCCTGGCCTCGGTCACGTCTTCCCTTGCCTTCATCCGATGAACTTGCCAGCTGCTGAGGGCGCGGAAGCCATTCTGCAACGTGGTTTGCATCCAATGTACTTTGCAACTGCGATTGCAGGAAGGGTTTTGTGTTTCCGGGAGGTAAAAGGTGGCCGGTCAGGCGGCCTCCGGGATTACAGGTCGTCCTCCGGGCTCGGATAGGTCAGGAGGTCAAGGCCCAGCCACTGCACGGCCCGTAGGCACGCTGCACGGATTCCCATCATGTGGTGCTCCTAGTCTGTACGTCGTCGGACTTCCAGGATGTAGGTGGACTCTAACCCGGGCGGAAGCCGTCGCGCGGCGCGGGCGCACCGAGCGCAGGTAACAAATCTGCGTCAGTTTCCCTTGACGTTCACGATTTGCCGGAGCACGTGGCGCACCTCCACCAGGTCCCGGGCGTCGCGCATCACCGTGTCAATGTCCTTGTAAGCGGCAGGAATCTCATCCAGGAACGCGTCGGTGTCCCGGTATTCAATGCCAGCCATGGCGGCGCGCAGCTGGTCGCGCGTGAAGGTGCGCCGGGCGGCGTTGCGGGAGTATTCGCGGCCAGCACCGTGCGGCGCCGAATTGAGGGCGGCGGCGTTTCCCTTGCCGGTCACCACGTAGGAGGCCGTGCCCATCGAGCCTGGAATCAGGCCGGGCACGCCCCGGGAAGCGTCGATGGCACCCTTGCGCGAGAGCCAGACCTCCTTGCCCGCGTGGCGTTCCTTGTGGGTGTAGTTGTGGTGGCAGTTGATGCGTTCCTGCTCTATTACGGGCTCTCCGGCCCACCGCGTGAAAGCTGACACCACGCGGTCCATCATCTCCTCCCGGTTCAGCAGGGCAAACCGCTGGGCCCATAGCAGCTCGGCGATATACCGGTCGAACGGAGGGGTTCCTTCAGTCAGATAGGCCAGATCAAGGTCCGGCAGCTCAATGCCCTGCCGGTGGCACCAGTCCTGTGCCACCGCGATGTGTCGCTGCGCGATCTTGTTGCCCACCCCACGGGAACCCGAGTGCAGGAACAACCAGACGCCGTCCTTTTCATCCAGCGAGATTTCGATGAAATGATTCCCCGAACCCAGGCTGCCGAGCTGGAGCGACCAATCCCGCAGGTAATTCCCTGGGTCGAACCCGGCATCCTCGGCCTCCTGCTGGAGCAGCTCGATCCGGGGTGCGGCAGTGGCGCTGATGCTGGGGTTCTTCTTGCCGGCGCTCAGTGGAATGGCTCGTTCAATCGACTCCCGGAGCGGCCGCCGCTTACGCCCTGCAATGTCGGCAGCAGCAAACTGGGTGCGGACAGCGATCATCCCGCAACCGATGTCCACCCCCACTGCCGCCGGAATGATGGCACCCAAGGTGGGGATGACAGAGCCGACGGCCGCTCCCTTGCCCAGGTGCGCATCGGGCATGGACACCAGGTAGGGATAGATGAACGGCATGCGCGAGGTTCGAATGTTCTGTTGCAGCGTCTGGTCGTCGATGATGCTGGCGAAGTTCACGTAGGTGTCGGTGACCTGCTGCATGCCTGGCCTCTCGTCGGTCCGGGTCCACAGGACCGCGGGATAGGTACCGTCCATTATCTGCCGCTGTTGTGGATAACGGCACGCCAGCTGCCGGCTCCGCCTAGGCTGTCAGCGTCGGAACGTACTGTCCGGTTCTCCACCGCCGATGGTCGCTGGTATCCGGCGGGGAAGGGGATCACCCATGCGGTACCGGAGGCTCCCCGCGGTTCGCGCCGCGGTCCGCGCCGCTGCCGAGCGGCGCAGCATCAGGATCCTGCCCAGCATCAGGATCCGACGGCGCACTGCCGTGCTGGCGGGTGCCCTTGCCGGGCTGGCCGCCGTCGCGCTGTTGGCGGTCGGGCCGCAGGCAGCTATGGAGTCATTGGCCCGGCAGGCAGCGGCGTTACCGGCGCCGGTCGTTGCTCCGGCGCCGCCGGGTCCCGGGCATCCGGTGCTGGTGGTTGCCCCGACGAATGTGCTGGCAGTGCTGGCGAGCCTTGAGGTCAAGGGGAGGGCGCCGCGGACCGGCTATGACCGGCTCGAGTTTGGTGTTGCCTGGGAGGACACCAACCGCAATGGCTGCGATACGCGCAACGACGTGCTGCGTCGCGACCTGACGCGCACCGTACTGGACCCGGCCGGCTGCCTGGTGGTGACCGGGCGGTTGGAGGACCCCTATACCGGTCGTGCCATCGAGTTCCGGCGGGGCGGCGATTCCAGCAAGGAGGTGCAGATCGATCACGTGGTGGCCCTGGGTGACGCGTGGCAGAAAGGAGCGCAGCAGTTGGATGCGCAGCAGCGCAGCAGCCTGGCGAACGACCCGTTGAACCTGCTGGCCGTTGACGGGCCGACGAACGAGGAGAAGAGCGACGGCGATGCTGCCACCTGGCTGCCACCCAACGCCGGGTTCCGCTGCCAGTACATTGCCAGGCAGATCTCGGTGAAAGCGGCGTATCGATTGTGGGTGACTGCGGCGGAGAAGGAGGCGATGCTGCGGATACTGGCGGGGTGCCCGGTCCAGCAAAGCCTTTCCTCGGGTTATTTTCCCGGTGGATAGGGGCGTCTGTTCGGGGAGCAGCTCAGCTGTGGCGGCGGGCGGGGATCGGTGCGATGATGCCGCTATGAGCGAAATCCAGTACGTGAACACCCTCGCCGTTGCGCAGCGGAACCTGGACGAGGCTGAGCGGCAGGTCAAGGAAGCGCAGAAGGCCTTCAAGGCTGGCGAGATCAGCGAGGACCGGTTGCGCCAGCTTGAGGGGCTGCACGAGTTGGCCGCCGCGGACCTGGAAAGGGTGCGCCGCGAGAACTGAGGTCAGCGAATACTGACACCGGCGAGAACTGAGGTCAGCGAGAAGGGCTCTGCGTGCCGATCGGCGTCAGGGTTAGGCCCGGGTGGTTCTTTTCGACCCGGCGCAGCGCCCACACGTCGTTGAACAGGGCCAGATACTCGCCGTCGCTGCGCACGAGTACTTCGGCGCCGTGCACGGTGCTCAGCGTCTGCATGGCCTCGGCAGTGGTGAGCCGGGCCAGGGAGTAGGGCAGCCGCTCCAGCCGCATGGGGGCGCTGAAGTCGTGCGTCATCCGGTCCTCGACCACCTCAAACTGCATGGGGCCCACCGCTGCCAGCACTGGCGCCTGGTCACCGCGCAGGTCCGAACGCAGGACCTGGATCACACCTTCATGTTCCAGCTGGTCGATGCCGCGGCGGAACTGCTTGTACCGGCTGGGGTCCTTGGAGCGGGCCACCTGGAAGTGTTCGGGCGCAAACAGCGGGATGGCCGGAAATTCGACGGGATCCTGCAGGAACAGGCTGTCCCCCACGCGCAGTGACGAGGCGTTGACCAGGCCCACCACGTCTCCCGGAAAGGCCTCGTCGATGACTTCCCGGTCCCGTCCGAAGACCTGCTGGGCGTACTTGGTGGCGAAGGATTTGCCTGTCCGGCCCTGGGTGACCACCATGCCGCGCTCAAAGATGCCCGAGCAGACCCGGATGAAGGCCACGTGGTCGCGGTGGGCCTGGTTCATGCCGGCCTGCACCTTGAACACGAATCCGGAGAACGGGGCCTCCACGGGCCGGGTGGATCCGGCGACGTCGGGGCGGGGGGACGCCGGGGGAGCGAAGTCGACCAGGGCGTCCAGCAGTTCCTTCACGCCAAAGTTGAGGGCGGCCGAGGAAAACAGGATGGGCGTGGCCTTGCCGGCGTAGAAGCTGTTCGTGTCGAAACCCAGGTTCGATTCGATGACCAGGCCGGCCTCGTCCTGTGCGTCGGTCCAGGCGTCGCCTTCGGCGGCGGCCGCCTCCTCCGGCGTGAAGTACTCGGTCAGGGCGATGTTGGCTCCGGCGTTGTTGCGCTGGAACCGGACGAACCTGTTCTGCTGCAGGTCCCACACCCCGCGGAAGTCGCCGGCGATGCCCACCGCCCAGGTCAGCGGCATGGGGAGCAGTCCGGTGCGCTCGGTGATTTCATCCATCAGGGCCAATGCGTCCAGCCCCGGCCGGTCCCACTTATTGATGACGGTGATAATGGGCAGGCCGCGCTGCCGGCACACCTCGAACAGTTTCATGGTCTGGGTTTCCAGGCCCTTGGCAGCGTCGATGAGCATCACGGCACAATCCACGGCTGCCAGCACCCGGTAGGTGTCTTCGGAAAAGTCGGCGTGCCCGGGGGTGTCCAGCAGGTTGATGACGGTGTCCCGGTAGGAGAACTGCAGGGCGGCGGAACTGATGGAGATGCCGCGGTCCTTTTCCATCTGCATCCAGTCGGACACGGTTTCACGGCGGTTGGATTTGCCGTTGGTGGCACCGGCGGTGCCGATGACCTTCGCGTGCAGGGCCAGGGCCTCCGTGAGGGTGGACTTACCGGCGTCAGGATGCGAAATGACGGCAAAGGTTCGACGACGTCCGGCCTGGGCGGTGATCTCGGATACGAGGGCGGGGGTGAGGACGTCTTGGGACACGATGCTTCTTTCCTGGATGGGCCCGGGGCATGGCCTGCGGATGACCGGTGCGCCAAAACCTCAAGTTTACCGCAGCCGGACCAGCGGGCGGATCAATGCCCGAACGGGTCCGGGTCCGTTCCCGGCAGCCACGTCAGGCCGGGAACCCCCCAGCCGTGTTCCTTTCGGGAGCGTTTGGCCTTGCGCGCCCAGCGGTCGATCAACCGGTCCACATACAGCTTGCCGTCCAGGTGGTCGTACTCGTGCTGCATCACGCGGGCGAACCAGCCGGTGGCCTCAAACTGCACCGGCTGGCCGAAGCCGTCAAAGCCGGAGACCCGGGCAAACTCGGCACGCTTGAGTGGGAAGTGGTCGCCGGGCACCGAGAGGCACCCCTCCACTTCCTCCTCCGGGTCCGGGTCGGTGCCCGGGACCTTCGACAGGAGCAGGGTGGGGTTCACCAGGACGCCACGGTCGGGTACGCCGTCATCGTTGGCGAAGTTGTACACATAGATGCGTAGTCCCACGCCGATCTGCGGCGCGGCCAGCCCGACGCCGTTGGCGGCGTCGACGGTCTCGTGCATGTCGGCGATCAACAGGCGCAGGTCGTCGTCGAAGGCCTGCACTTCGGCCGCGCGGCGGTGCAGCACGGGCTCGCCAAGAATGGTGATCGGGTGAATCGTCATGGGTCGTGTCCTTGGGAAGGGAGATCTACTCGGCGATGGTGCGGCCGATGACCTCACGCATGATCTCGCTGGTGCCGCCGAAAATGGTCAGCAGCCGGGCGGCGAGGAACGCCTGGGCCACCGGATATTCCAGGATGTAGCCGTATCCGCCATGCAGTTGCAGGCAACGGTCGGTGATGGACTTTACCCGCTCGCTGGCCCACAGCTTGGCCCGGGCCGCTGACGCGGCGTCGAGTTCCCCGGCGTTGAACGCGGTGATTGCGGAATCCACGTACTGCTCGGTGACCTCGACTTCGGTGAGGATATCGGCCAGGGCGAAGCGGCTGTTCTGGAAGTCAATGACCCGGGACCCGAAGGCGTCGCGTTCCTTGGTGTAGCGCACGGTGGCGTCATAGACGGAACGGGCGACGGCGGAAGAGGCGACGGCGATAGCCAGCCGGCCCTGCGGCAGCTGGCCGGCGCAGTACTCCAGGCCGCGGCCAAGGTCACCGACCAGGTTGGCGCCGGGAACCCTGACGGAGTCAAAGAAGAGCTCAGCCGTGTCGGAGGCCTTCAGCCCCATCTTGTCCAGCTGCCTGCCGGTGCTGTATCCCTCGCCCTTGGCCACCATAAACAGGGAGAAGGAATCGCGGGCGCCGCGTCCACTGCCGCCGTCGGTCCGTGCCAGCACCAAGGATGCGTCCCCGGTGATGCCGTTGCCGATGAAGGTTTTCTGCCCGGAGATCAGCCAGTCGTCGCCGTCCCGTACGGCCCGGGTGCGCACGCCGCGCAGGTCGCTTCCGGCGCCGGGTTCCGTCCAGGCCACCGAGGTGACCGTTTCCCCCGACACCATGCCCGGAAGCCAGGCGGCCTTCAGGTCCTCGGAAGCGTAGGCCAGCAGGTGAGGCAGCACCATGTCGTCGTGCAGGTGGAAGGCCAGTCCGACGGCCAGGGCGTTGCCTCGGGCGAACTCTTCGTCCATCACGGCCCGGTAGCGGTAGTCGCTCATGCCCAGGCCGCCGAATTCCTCCGGAACGGCCAGGCCCAGCAGGCCCTGCTCACCGGCGGCCGTCCACAGTTCGCGCGGCATCCGGTGCGCCGAGTCCCATTGTGCGTACTCGGGTGCAATTTCCCGGGTGGTGAATTCACGGGCAAGGTCCCGGAACAATTCGTGGTCTTCGTCGTAGAGGTTGCGCTTCATGGGGCTGCTTCTCTTCCTTGCGTCGAAGGTGCCTGCCGGTTCGGGCCGGGTTGGACATACCAAAGGCCGCACCGGATTCCTCCGGTGCGGCCTTGATTGTTTGCGGCTAAGGCGTCCTGCAATGCCTACCCGCAAGCTGGGGTGAGTAACGGGGGTTGAACCCGCGACCTCCTGGACCACAACCAGGCGCTCTGCCAACTGAGCTATACCCACCATGTGCCGGCTTCCCCGTTTGGACCGAAGTCCGTGCGAATCAGCAGCGACAAACAGTCTACCTGCTCCAAAGGGGTGCTCGGTACACGCCGCCGGGGAGGGGAGGTGCCGCAGGCCGCCGCAGCACCTTCGGATCAGGCGGAAATGGACCGGGCAATCTGCTTGGCCGTGGCGGAGTCAGGGCCTGGCGCCGGCACGAAAACCGCCTGGCGGTAGTACTTCAGCTCGTTGATGGAGTCCTGGATATCCCCCAGGGCGCGGTGGCCACCGAGCTTGGCGGGCGACTGGAAGTACGCCCGGGCAAACCAGCGACGGGCCAGTTCCTTGATGGTTGAGACATCAATCACACGGTAGTGCAGGTGTTCCACCACCTCCGGCATGTCGCGGGCCAGGAACATCCGGTCAGTGCCGACTGAGTTGCCGCCCAGCGGGGCCTTCTTCGGGTCCGGCACGTGGGCGCGGATGTAGTCCATGACCAGCTTCTGCGCCTCTGCCATGGTGACGCCCTTGGGCAGCTCCTCCAGCAGCTTGGAGGTGGTGTGCATGTCGCGGACAAAGTCGTTCATTTGAAGCAACGCGGCGGGCTCGGGTTTGATGACCACGTCGACGCCCTCGCCCAGGATGTTGAGCTCGGAGTCGGTGACCAGCGCTGCCACTTCAATGAGGGCGTCTTTTTCCAGGTCCAGTCCGGTCATTTCGCAGTCGATCCACACGATGCGTTCGTTAGATATAGGCACCGGACCAATCTACCCCTCCGGCGCGTTGGCCCTGCGAGCGGGGCCGCAGCGGGGCCCGGTGCTAAAATACAACTGGCCGGGAGCCGCCTTCGGACGGGTCCGGTGATGGGGTTCTCTCCGTTTCACGCCGGAGCGAAACGCCCGTTCAGTTCCGGTTCGGTTAGGTCCGGCGCGGGTGGGTTCCGGTGCGGGTGGCCCCCCACAACGGCCCCTCCGCGCTCCAGCAGCACGCCTGACTTATTTCATCCGCCACCAGAACCTCCGCGTTCGACCATCTCCCAGACCCGCAGCAGATCAGTTCCCAGGACAGCCAAAGGATTTTCACGCATGACGGCAGGCGAATCGCGCGTAAGCACGGGCCCCCGTCATGAGGTTGATTCGGTCGGGAAGGGAAATCGTCGGATCGTTCCGGCGGCGGAATCCGGCCCGGCGGGAGGTTCCCTTTCGCAGGCGCGGCAGGTGCTGTCGCCTGCACCCCGCGCGTACTGGGCAATCCTGCAGGGCTTTCTCGGTTCGCTGATGATGTTCGCGGGCTCCATCGGAGCCGGATGGATCGCCAACGGCTCACCCATGGTGCGGCACCCCCTGGTGATCGCGCTGCGAACCGAGGGTTGGGGGGTGACCACCTCCACGGTGCTGCTGACCGCTGGCGCCATGCTCCTGATCAGGTCCTGGCTGCGGCTGGGCCAGCGGTTGCAGGCATGGGGCCCGGGGTCGCTGCGCTCGGTGGTGACGGCCGTGGCCGCCTGGTCA
This sequence comes from Micrococcaceae bacterium, assembly GCA_025465475.1. Classification (GTDB taxonomy): domain Bacteria; phylum Actinomycetota; class Actinomycetes; order Actinomycetales; family Micrococcaceae; genus Arthrobacter_M. The sequence goes on along the minus strand of JAODMR010000136.1, from coordinate 64,016 downwards.
GCGCCGCTGCTGTTCGCCGTACCCATCTACTCGCGTGACGTCTACGCCTACACCGGTCAGGGTCGGCTGGTGCTGGAAGGGATCAACCCTTACAGCAACGGCATTTCCTCGCTCAACAACTGGTTCTCGCTTGGTGCGGACCCCGCCTGGGCTGAAGCGAAGACACCGTACGGCCCGTACTTCCTCTGGCTGGAGCGGGCCGTGGTCGGGATTACCGGGGCGCAGCCGGACTTTTCCGTCTTCCTGTTCCGGCTGCTCGCCGTCGTAGGTGTGGCGTTGTGCGTGGTGTATGTGCCAAAGCTCGCCGCGCTGCACAACATCAACGGCGGGCGGGCGTTGTGGATCGCCGTGGCCAATCCGCTGTTCCTGATCAGCTTTGTCGCGAGCGCGCACAACGATGCGCTGATGGTGGGCCTGGCCGTGGCAGGAACCTACTGTGCGGCCACTGGCCGGCCGGTGACGGGCCTGCTCCTGGTCACCGCGTCCATCGGCATCAAACCCATCACCGTCGTGCTGCTGCCCTTCATCGGGCTGCTGTGGGCGGGTCCGGGCGCCTCACTGGCCCGCAAAATCGGTTTCTGGGCCGCCACCGTTGCGGTCAGCTTTGGAGTGCTGTTGCTCAGCGGCCTGCCATACGGCCTGGGCACCGGCTGGATAGGTGCCCTGACGGATCCCACGCCGGGCTACACCGGCTATTCGCCGTCGGGGTTCCTGGGCCAGCAGGTGGAGGGCCTGGCCAACATCCTGCACCTGGACGGCGGGATGCTCGCCACCTGGCTGCGCACGCTGTTCAAGTACGCCGGCGTGGCGCTGGTGGTGCTGCTGATGTTCCGGGGCACCTATCCACAGCTGATCCGGCGCATGGCCCTGGCTTTCGCCGCCATCGTCATGCTTTCCCCGATCATCCAGCCGTGGTACGTGCTCTGGTTCATTCCGCTGCTGGCCGTAACGGGCATCCGCAACGACTGGCAGATCAAGTCGCTCTACGTGATCATCACGTTCTTCGTGGTGTTCGGCGCCCAGGACCAATTGTCGGTCTGGTCCTTTGTCCGGCTGGACTTCCACGCCTCTACGCTGGCTTTCGTGGTGGCGCTGGCCTTCATCGTCTACCTGTTGTTCCTGGACGTGCACACCAGGAAGCTGTTGCTGCACCACAGCACAGCGGAGTTGCGGGAGCGCTGGCGGCAGTGGCGCGGAAACCGTCCCGACCTGGCCTGAACGGGTCCCGTTCAGGCCAGGTACGGGACCCGTTCAGGCGACGGCGTCGACAGCGGCCGGTCGGGCCTTGCCGGCCAGTTCGACGGTGCGGCGCACGGACCAGTACAGCAGCACCACCAGCAGCACGTTCCGGATGGTCAGCACAGCAGCCATGATCGGGTTCGCGTGAATCAGCGGTGTGTAGAACAACGGGTAGATGACGAACGTCGTGATGGCGATACACATCAGCAGCGCGGCGGGGAATTTCCAGCGGTGCCAGTCGTGCGTCAGTCCGGCGACCACGACAGGTGCCAGCCAGATCATGAACTGCGGAGAGCCGACCTTGTTGAACACCACAAAGGCCGTGGTCATCATCAGGGCCCCCTCCAGGAACAGTTCCTCGCGCTCGGCTCCGCGGCGCAGCGCCCAGGCCAGCAGGGCGGCCCCCACCGCGACGGCCAACAGGAACAGCGGCTGCATCAGGAAAGCGGCCACCGGAGCGCCGGGCCCATAGACCTCGGTGGAGTTGATCGCCGTGTTGTCGGCAATCCGCGCACCGCCCAAATGGAGCACGCTCAGCCATACCCAGGGCGTGGAAAAGGTCGCTTCAAGCTGCATGCCGCGTTCACCCTGGTTGGTCAGGAAATCCAGCAGATGGCTCGCGCCTCCGCTGAGCCAGGTACCGGCCACGACGGCGGCGCTGACCAGCAGTCCGGTGCCGAGGATCCGCCAGCGTCGTGTGCTGGCGATCACGATGGGCAGCACCACCGCCGCGGGCCAGACCTTGATCCAGGTGGCGATGCTCAGCAGCGCCGTGGCCAGCAGCGGCCGGGTGGCCGCCACGAGCAGCGCGACCAGCACGATCGGGGCTGTGATGCCCTCAACCCGCGCGAAGCTCAGGTAGCCCAGGAAAACGGTGAAGAACAGCCACCACCAGGCAGGCGCGATGCCTGTCCGGCGCCGTGGCCCGCTGGTCAGGAAGGCCAGGGCGCCGGCGTTCAGGGCCGTGATGATCAGCATCCACACCAGCAGGTACAGGTTTGGGCCGGCGATGTTGGCCAGGAAGATGGGCAGCTGGGCCAGCACGGGGTACACCCACGGGCTGATCGCGCCGTGCACGTCCCCGGGCTGGTAGCCGGCCAGCGCCCACTGGCGGTACTGCTCGGTGTCGCTGAAGGTCTCGCCGTGGACCACGAAGGACAGCATCCAGCCCAGGAAGTACAGGTGCACTGCAGCGAAACCCCACCAGACGCTGGTTCTGCTGCGGAACCAGGCAACCGCCCGGGCGGGCAACAGCGCGTCCCTGGTACGGACCAGTCGGGCGAGGATGTCGGTAAAAATCTCAGGACTCCTTGACAGCGCCGGCATGGGCAGGCTGCTGCCGGCCCAGCAGGTAGAGCCGGCGCACCGACCAGCCGAACAGCACCACCAGGAGCAGGTTACGGACGGTGAGCACCAGCGCCATGACGGGGTCATTGTGGCTGAGCGCGTCGTAGAACAGCGGGTAGACGAAGTAGGTTGCGACGGCGATGGCGATCAGCATGGTGGCCGGCACCCGCCATTCCCGCCAGCTGTGGGCCAGCCCGACGGCGACCGCCGGGGCCAGCCAGACCATGAACTGCGGGGAGCCGACCTTGTTGAACACGACGAAGGCCGTGGCCATGGTAAGGGAACCGGCCAGCAGCAGCTCGGTCCGGTTGGCCCCGCCGTTGCGCTTGCCGTTGTGCAGGGCCCAGAAGATCAGGACCACCACCACCAGGGCCACCAGGATGAACAGCGGCTGCATCAAGAAGGACATCACTTCGGTTCCGGGGCCGTCCACCTGCATGGAATTGATGTCGGTGTTCATGTACATACGGGAATTTCCGGCATGCAGCACGGAGAGCCACAGCCAGGGGGTGGTGAAGGTGGCTTCGAGTTGCATGCCGCGGTCCCCCTGGGCGGTGAGGAAGTTCAACAGTTTCGGTGCCACGCCCAGGGCCAGGGCGGCTACGCCGACCACAGCCGTCACCAGCACCCCTGCGGCGAGGACTTTCAGCCGGTCGCGCACTACGGTGAGCAGCGCCAGGACGACGGCGGCCGGCCAGACCTTGATCCAGGTTGCGATGCTGAGCAGGATCCCGGCGATGAAGGGCCGGGCGACGCCGTAAGACAGCGCGATCAGCACGATCGGCGCGGTGATGCCGTCCACCCGGGCGAATCCCAGCCAGCCCATGATGAACACGAAGCTCAGCCACCACCAGGCGGCGGGGATGGACTCCCGGCGCCTGCCCCAGTCCGTGAGCTTGCCCACCGCCAGGGCGTTCAGGGCGGTGATCATGAGCACCCAGATCAGCAGGAAGGGTCCCGGACCGGCCACCCCAGCGACAGCGATGGGCAGCAGGGCAAGAATCGGATACACCCAGGGCGTGGGCAGTCCGGGCAGGTTTTCTTCGCGGAAGCCGCCCTGGACCCAGGCCCGGTAGATGGCCGTATCGCTGAAAGCCTCACCGTGCAGCACGAACCCGAGCATGAAGATCACAAAGAACAGATGGATGATTCCAAAGCCCCACAGCAGCCCGGTGGGGGAGTTCAGCCACCCCTCCACCCGCGGAGGGAAGATCCGATGCCGGAACCGGGTGAGCGCGCCGAAGAATGTGTCCGTGGAAATGGGAAGTCCTTTGTTCGCCGGTGACCGGTGGCGGCAGCCGCGGGGTCAGCAAGGGAGCGGGAGGGGGTTCCGCGGGCAGCGGAACCGGCCGTGAAAAGTGATCCGGCCGGCCCTCCGATAGTACCGCAGCGGCCCTCCGCCGCCCTGATCGGCGCCCGCGCCGGTGGTAGAATCGTTCCCGTCCGGCCCGGGAAAAGCTCCGGCGTTCGCGGCGCCGTCGAGCAGTTTTGCTGACAACGCGCTGACAACCGACCGAACCGGGAAACCGAACTGAACCATGCAAGGGACCGCACCTCCATGTTGACCTCCAGATCTTCCGGCAGCACACCGGAGGGCTCGGCGCCGCCGGCAGCGCCGGCGGCAGGGACCCTGGAGACACGCACTCACGTGGCCCTGCTGCAGGGCCTCGTGGCGTCGCTGCTGATGCTCGCCGGATCGGTGGGCGTCGGCTGGCTGGCCGGAAGCTCGGCGCTGATTCGTACCCAGCCGTTCATCGTGGCCAGAACCTCGCCAGTCGGGGTGATCCTGTGCACCGTGATGCTCTGTGTCGGGGCGTTGCTGCTGCTGCGGTCCTGGTTGCGGCTGGCCCAGCGGATCCAGGTCTGGGATGACGCAGCCCGGCCCGTCCTGATCAAGGCCCTGGTCCTGTGGTCCGCGCCGTTGGTGCTGGCCCTGCCGCTTTTCAGCCGCGACATGTACGCCTACATCGGCCAGGGCAGGCTCATGATGCAGGGGCTGAATCCGTATACCAACGGCATTTCCGCGCTGAACAACTATTACCAGCTAGGACCCGACACGCTGTGGACCGAGGCGCCGACCCCTTACGGTCCGTTGTTCCTGTGGATCGAACAGTTTTCCGTGTGGGCCAGCCTTGGAGTTCCTGAACTTGCCCTGATCCCGTTCCGGCTGGCGGCGGTGGCGGGAGTCGCGCTACTGGCGTGTTTTGTGCCCCGGTTGGCATCCCTGCATGGGTTGAGCCCCACCCGCACACTGTGGTTGACCGTGCTGAATCCGGTGCTGTTGTTCAACTTCATCGCCAGTGGACACAACGATTCCCTCATGCTCGGGCTGGCCGTCGCAGGGTTGTATTATGCGTCCGTCAAGCGGCCGGTGCTGGGGATTCTGCTGGTCACCGCGTCCATCGCGGTGAAACCCATCACCTTGATCGCGTTGCCCTTCGTGGCCTTGCTCTGGGCCGGATCGGCGGCCGGCTGGGGCCGGAAGATCCTCTGCTGGCTTGCCACGGCGAGCCTCGCCTTGGGCCTGCTGGGTCTGGCGGGCCTGGTGAACGGGCTCGGCTTCGGCTGGGTTGGTGCCCTGGACACTCCGGGAGCGGTATGGATGTGGTTCGCGCCCGTCGGGCTGACGGGCGCCATCCTGTCCGCCGCCACTGACTTCTTCGGCGGACCCGGCGCGGCCGTTGCCGGCGTCGTGAGCCTGATCGGCAAGGTGGTGGCCGTGGGCGTGGTGCTGTTGCTGGTGCTCCGGCCGGTTCGGAGCGCTTTCGGTATCACCGTGCTGCGCAGGACAGCCTGGGCGTTCGCGGCGGTCGTGCTCCTGGCTCCGGTGATTCAGCCGTGGTACATGGTCTGGTTGCTGGTGCTGTTCGGAATCGCAGGCATACCTGACGGGTGGCCGCTGCGTACCATAATGTACCTGACGGCATTTTTCACGTTGATCTCGCTGACCGACCAGCTAAGCGTGTTTCAGTGGATTCCAATCGGAATCGTCCGGGCGGTTGCCATCGCGGTCGGTGTGTCCTTTGCCCTGTACCTGATTTTCTTCGACAAAAAGACCAAGGTCTTTTTCCGCCACCGTGAGGGATACCTGCCCGGTGGGGCACAATGGTCGGAGTTCGCCCGCAGGGTCCGGCACCCGGGTCGGCGCTGAAGCTGCGTAGGCTGGAACCATGGGACAAATCAAGACAGCAGGGGAAATCGCGGCCATGCGGGAAGCGGGCCGTGTGGTCGCCACCGCGTTGCAGCGCATGCGCCAGATGGCCGATGTGGGCGTGTCACTGCGGGAGCTGGATCGCGCGGCGGCCGACGTGCTGGCTGATGCCGGTGCCACCTCGGCGTTCCTGGGCTACCACCCCCGCTGGGCGCCCACTCCGTTTCCGGGCGTGATTTGCGCCAGCGTCAATGACGCGGTGGTGCACGGCATCCCCACCGGTTACCGGTTGCAGGACGGGGACCTGGTCAGTATCGACTTTGGCGCGTTCCTGGACGGCTGGTGCGGGGACTCGGCGATCAGCTTCACTGTGGGCGCCGCATCCCCGGAGGACCAGCAGTTGATTGAGGCCACCGAGCAGGCCATGCTCCGCGGAATTGAAGCGGCCCGGGTGGGGAACAAGATGGGCGACATCGCCTATGCCATCGGGGGTGCCGCCCGCCGGGCCGGCTATGGCCTGCTGGCAGACCACGGCGGCCACGGCGTGGGCAGGGCCATGCACGAGGATCCGCATGTGCCCAATGACGGCAGGCCGGGGCGGGGAATCAAGCTGCTGCCGGGCCTGGTGATCGCCATTGAGCCCATGCTGATCCTCGGTGGGAAGGATGGCTACGTCCCCGACGACGACGGCTGGACCCTGCGCTCAGCCAACGGCCGCCGCGCCGCCCACTTTGAGCACACCATCGCGATCACGGCAGACGGGCCGGAAATTCTGACCCTGCCCTGACCCAGCCGCAGCCGCGGACACCCCGCACCTGCGGGCACCCCTCATCCGGGCTCCGGGTGAGGGGTCCGGCCGCGGATGTCAGGAACCCTTGGAAATGGCCTCGCTGACTGCTGTGGGGGCGTCATACTGCTGGTCCGGCAGGTTCTGCAGCGCCTCCAACACGTTCCCGTCGGCGCCCTTTTCCTTGGCCTTGTTGACGATGTCCTCCTTGCTGGCCGGGTAGTCGATGCCGCCCAGGAACTTCTGGACCTGGATGGGATTAGGTGTTTCTGCCATGATTCGTGCCTTTCATGTTGTGTTGCCGATTTCCTCTTTCCGCCTCCGTCAGCCGGTCGTCGCCGGCTCGGAGGGAAACACGACGTCGAAAGCATCCACGGGACGGTGTGGAAGGGTGGTGGGCGATTCCAGGTGCACTGCTCCGGAGGGCAGGATGCCCGCGCCGCCGTACTTCTCCATCACACGCCACTGTGCGGCCACGTCCTCGCCGGAATGGTCCCGGGGCAGGGCGTCCCAAAAGTCAAAGCCACCGCACTCCACCAGGCGTGCCCGGTCGTAGAGCACACAGCCGCCCAACCAGGCGATGCGGTAGGCACGCCACTGGTCCGGCCCCACGTTCAGGGCGGCGCCCAGATGAGTGGGATTGGCCGCATTGTGCAGCGGCCAGCGGGAAAACCCGGGCTCCGAGCGCCGGATCAGTTCCGGCCGGACGCCGTCCTGCCACAGTTCGAAGGCGGCACGTTCGGCGGGCCGGTCGTCGGCGAGGTATGACAGTCCCGTCACCGCCATGCCGACGAACCCGCACCCCAGGGTGTCCAGCGCCTGGCTCATCCGCTCCAGGGAGCCCGGTTCCAGCCAGACGTCGTTGTCGAGGAACAGCACCTGGCCGCTGCGCGCACAGTCCAGCAGGTACTGGCGGTGTTCGGACATCCCCTGCCGGGGCAGGTGCCGGGTGAGCTGGACGGACCGGCCCTGCGTTCGAAGCACGCGCACCATGGCTGCAACCGCTGGGTGCTCCCAGTCAGGGGCGCCGTCACTTTGATCGCTCACCACCACGGCGAAGTCCGGGTCGTCCTGCCCGGCCAAACCGGCCAGTGTCACAGCCAGCTCAGCGGCCCTGTCCCGGGTGGGAATCAGGACGTCCAGCCGCGGCGGCTGTGGATCCGCTGCCGTACCCCAGCGCGCCGAGCGGATCCGGCTCATCCCTGGGCCTCGCCCGGCACGCTCGTGACCCGGCCGGTGATGCGCTCCACCATGGCAGTGGTCGAATGGTTCGCGACGTAGTCAAGGATTTCCACCCGCCCGCCGTACGCCTCGACGGCGGCCGTTTCGGCCAGCATCTGCGCCGTATAGTCTCCACCCTTGGCGTATATCTCGGGTTGGAGCTGTTCCAGCAGGGGAATCGGGGTGTCGGTTTCGAAGACCGTCACGAAGTCGACGCAGCTCAGTGCCGCCAACACGCCGGCCCGGTCCAGCGCCGGATTGATGGGCCGGCCCTCGCCCTTGAGCCGTCGGGTGGATTCATCTCCGTTCAGCGCCACCACCAGCAGGTCGCCCAGCTGCCGCGCCTGGTTCAGGTAGGTGGTGTGGCCCCGGTGCAGCACGTCAAAGCAGCCGTTGGTGAGGACCACCCGCTGCCCCTCCTGACGTGCCCGTGCCAGCCGCCGTGCCAGCTCCCCGGCCGAAAGGACCCGTTCCACCGACTGGCCAAGGCTGGCGGCCAGGTCCTCCGTGGAGCAGACGGACGTGCCGAAACGCTTGACGACAATGTCGGCAGCGGTCTGGGCAAAGTCCATGGCAGTGGACATGGGAACGGCGCAGGCCAGGCAGAGGGTCAACGCCGCGACGAAGGTGTCACCGGCCCCGGACGCCTGTTTGTCCTCGGCAGGCCGGGTCCAGGTGCGGTGCAGCCTGCCGCTGGGGCCGGCCGGAGTGCCGCCGATGAGCTGGGTGCCCTCCGTATCAAGCGTCACGACGGCGGCCGTTGCGCCTGACGCCGCCAACAGGTCGGCCCCGTGGTCGAGCACCCACTGGGCCCGCTGCCGGGCCGGCATGACAGTGTTGAGGATGGCGGCGGCCTCGCTGGCATTGGGTGTGACGACGTCGGGCCGCAGCTCCGACCACAGGCGGGCGTCGTGCGCATCCACCACGAAAACGGGGCCGGGGCTCTTCCCTGGCCCTGCAGCCGAGCGCAACCGGCCGGCCAACTGTGCCGGCAATGCACCGGAACCGTAATCGCACACCAGGAACGCGTCAGCGCCGGTGGCGGCCTGCAACGCTGCCGCTGCCATCCGGTCCCGCACCTCGACCGGAACCGGGCCGCCGCCATCGTCGATCCGCAGCAGCACCTGCCCACTGCTGACCACCCGGCACTTGGTCTGGGTCGTGTGGCCTGCCACCATCGTCACATTCCGGACGTCGATGCCCCCGTCCTCGAGCAGCCGGCGCAGCAGCCGGCCATTCTCGTCCTCGCCCACGCAACCGATGAGCTCTACCTCGGCTCCCATCGCTGCCAGGTTCATGGCCGTGTTGCCGGCCCCGCCCGGCGCATACGAACGGCCGGCAAGCTCAACCACGGGGGCTGGAGCTTCCCGGCAGAGCCGGTGCACCTCGCCGGTCCACCAACCGTCAAGCATCAGGTCCCCCAGCACGCTCACGCGGGGACGTTCTCCGGCCAGCAGCGCCGGCACGGCAGGAGTCAGGGCCCGCAGCCCGGCTGTTTCGCGTCCAGCTGGCGTCATGAAAGCACCCCTTTCCGGAGGATAGCCCGTAGTCGGGCGCGTCCCCGGAAGGCTCCGGCGGCATCCTCTCTACAGGACCGGTACCCACTTCCGCCGCGGTTTACACATTCCTCCGGTTCCGGCTGACCGGCTTGACGGGGAAGTCGCCGGTGCTTCTATGGTGGGGTCAGCAGCCACGCCGTTCCAGCCGTTTGCGAAAGAGGCGACCCATGTCCCTTCAGGTACCACCGCTCCCGCAGCAGGACTCCGTGCGCCCACCGCGGGCGTTCGCCGGGCAGGGCACATCCGGTGAGCCGTTCGAGGACGTGCGGTCCATCGCCGTGTTGCGCGGTGGAGGGCTGGGCGACTTGTTGTTTGCTGTTCCCGCCCTGGATGCCTTGGCGGCCGCCTATCCTGAGGTGAGCCTGACGCTGCTCGGTACCCCGATGCACCGCACCCTGCTCGATGGAAGGGGCACCGTCGTGGACTCCGTGGAGATCCTGCCGTACGCCCAAGGAGTCCGGGACCGGCCGCGCCGGCAGGTGCTGGTCGCGGGAGCCGGAAACGCCGGTGCAGCCTCGGGAAGCACGGCGCCTCCGGCAGAGGAGGCACCGGAGTTCCTGGCCCGCATGCGGGAGCAGCATTTTGACCTGGCCGTGCAGCTTCACGGCGGCGGAAGGTACTCCAACCCGTTCCTGTTGGCCCTCGGAGCCCGGCACACCGTTGGCTGCACCACCCCCGACGCGCAGCCGCTGGAGCGGAACGTTCCGTACGCCTACTACCAGCACGAAATGATGCGCTGGTTGGAAGTCGCCGACCTGGCCGGAGCGCCCCCGGTCCGCCTTGAACCGGACCTGCCCGTGACAGCGGCCGAGCAGCAGGCCGCCCGGGACTGGCTGGTGCCCGGGACCAAAGGGCTGGTCTCACTGCATCCCGGCGCCACCGACCCGCGCCGCCGCTGGCCGGAGCAGAAATTCGCCGCCGTCGCCGCCAGGCTGGTTGATGACGGCTATCAGGTGCTGGTGGTGGGGGACGACTCCGAAGCGGCCCTGGCGGAAGAACTGGTCCGGCTGGGCCGCGAGCTGACCGAAACTCCGGGGGGAGCGGCCCTGCTGTCCACCGCGGCCGGGCAGTTGGACCTGCCAACCCTTACCGGCGTCCTGTCGATCAGCCGCGTGCTGGTGGGCAACGACAGCGGCCCCCGGCACCTGGCCCAAGCGGTGGGCACCCGAACGGCGTCGATCTACTGGTGCGCCAACGTCATCAACGCCGGCGCGCTGGGCCGGTCCCTGCACCGGATCCAGATTGGCTGGATCCTGAACTGTCCCGAATGCGGCATCAGCGTCACCGGAGAGGACGCCATACGGTGCAGCCACGACTGCTCGTTTGTGGCAGACGTTCCCGTGGAGGGGATGTACCGGGACGTTTCGGCCCTGCTGGCCGGATAGGCGCCGGGCAGCCGCGTGATCGGAACCGCCCGGCGCCCGGAAGCGGTTTAGGGCCAGGAGTCCTCCTCCTCGTGGCAGATCACCAGTTCGCGTACCTCGCACCCCTTCGGCTGGGCGAGGGCAAACACCACGGCATCGGCCACCCGGGCGGGGTCGTTGAGCCGGGAGTCGTCCTGCGGCTTGTACTTTTCGTCCCGGTCATCGAAGAAACGGGTCTTCATGCCGGACGGGATCAGCGTGGTGACGCCGATGATGCCGCGGTTCTCCGCCGCCAGCGATCGGCTGAAACCGACGACGGCGAACTTGGACGCACAGTAGGCGGTGGCCTCGCCGACGGCCTTGATGCCCAGCGACGACGCCACGGTGACCACCCGGCCGTGCCGTTCCTTCAGCCAGGGCATGGCGGCCCGGACCACGGAAACGGTGCCCAGCAGGTTCACGCCGATGACACGTTCCCATTCGGTGGCGTCCACGTCCTCCAGGCGGCCGCATCGATCGATGCCGGCAGCCGTCACCACCGCGTCGAGGCCGCCCGCCTCGGCAGCGGCTTCCGCCACGGCCGCCGTCACGGCAGCGGTGTCTGAGACGTCCACCTGGTAAGCCTTGGCCCCGCTGACCTGGCTGATGTCCCGGTCCAGGACGATCGGGAAACCGCCTGCGGCGGTGACGGCCTGCACGACGGCGGCACCCAGGCCGGACGCGCCTCCGGTGATCAAAACGACTGAGTTCTGCAGCTGGTTGGTAAGTGTAAACGCCATGAAGCTGTCCTTTCGGTGGATGATGCGGTTGACGAGGAGGCAGGGTCAGCCGATGCGCGCCAGCGCACCGGCAAGCCGGGTGGTTGATTTGGCCGGGTGGTAGGGGACGGTGGCCGACCGGCCGCCCCAGCTGGCCATCAAGGCAGCTTCCGGCAGTTGCGCCAGCGAATAGTCGCCGCCCTTGACCCAGAGGTCTGGCCGCAGGTCGGCCAAAACGGCTTCCGGTGTGTCTTCCTCGAAGAGGACGACGGCGTCGACACAGGCCAGCGCTGCGAGCAGCTCCACCCGGTCGGCTTCGGTAATAATCGGCCGTTCGGGTCCTTTGAGGCGGCGTACCGAGGTGTCAGCGTTCAGGCACACCACCAGGCAGTCGCCCAGCTGCCGCGCGGCTGTGAGCATCCGCACGTGCCCGGCGTGCAGCAGGTCAAAGCAGCCGCCGGTGGCGACCACGGTGCCCCCGCGCTGCCTGACCTCGGCAATCAGCTTCCGGGCACGGGCCCGTCCGGACATGTCAGTCCGCGTGGTTGCGGACGGGACGGTTCCGGCGGCAGCACCGTCGGACCCGGACGCTGGGTTGCCTCCGCCCGATGCGCCCTCGGCGCTACCCGCCTCGGCGTCGGGGCGTGCGGCGCCGGTAGGTGGAACGGCACCACCACCGTGCAGGGCACCCACCCCGCCGGCGGCGAGGAACGCCGCAGCGCCCTCGACGGCGGACAGGACGGCGTCGGAGATGGCAAGCCCTGAGGCCAGGGCAACAGCCAGCCCGGCAGCGAAGCGGTCACCGGCGCCGCAGGAGTCGGTAGCCGTAACCGATGGCGCCGGCACCAGATGCGGCGCGGCGGGAAGTGCTGTGTCGTCCTGCACCAGCAGGGCTCCGCGTTCGGCCAGCGTGACCACCACGGTGCGGCTGTTCCAGCGACGGCGCAACTGCGTCCCCGCTTCCTGGACGGTATGCAGCCCGGTCCCCTGCAACCCGGTCGCCTTCAACGCTTCTGCCAGGTTGGGGGTGACTGCTGCGACCCCTGGAACGGGGGCAGAACCCGCGGGGTGCGGGTCCCAGACCACCGGAATGGCCGCAGCGGTCCGTTCCAGCCAGTCGCGCAGACCGGGATTGCTGGTCAGGCCGCGACCGTAATCGGCCACCACCACCGCGTCGGCGCCGTCCATTGCGGCGAGCGCCTCGGTGGGTACGGTCGGTGGGTCCACCGGTTCACAGCCGGAGTCCATCCTGGCCAGCGCCTGCCCGTTGGCGCGCAGGCGCGTCTTCACCGGTGTGGGACCGGGCAGGGGGACGGCGGTGAGCTGGACCCCCGGCAGCACGCCGCGCAGTTCCTCCGCTGACCGGTCCTGGGACAGGGCGGCCAGCAGCCGGACCTCATGCCCTTCGGCCGCGAGCAGGGTGGCGACCAGGCCGGCCCCGCCAGCCCGGCGTTCGGTGTGCTGTATGTCCACCACCGGCACCGGCGCGTCGGGGCACAGGCGGGTGGCGGTCCCGGAGAGGTCTACGTCCAGCAGCAGATCTCCGATGACGGCAATCTTCATGATGTTCCCTCCAGTCGGGCCACTTCAGCATCGAAGCAATGGCAGATGGCGTGCAGGGCCACCAGGTGCGCCTCCTGGACGTTGGCCGAGAGCGCGTCGATGGCAATCACGTCATCGACCGCGCCGGCCAGCGGATTAGGTCCGGCGCCCGTCAGCGCCCAACTCAGGGCACCGGCCCGTCGGGCTTCCGCCGCGGCCTGCAGCAGGTTTTCGCTCTTGCCGCTGGTGGAAAGCAGCAGCAGGACGTCGCCTGGCCGAATGTGTCCGGCGACCTGGCGGGCAAAGACCTGTTCGTATCCGTAGTCGTTGCCGATGGCGGTCACGGCCGAGGTATCCGCGTGCAGGGCGATCGCGGAGAACGGGCGCCTGTCGGCCTTGAACCGGCCCACGAGCTCGGCGGTCAGATGCTGGGCTTCAGCCGCGGAGCCGCCATTTCCGGCGGCGAGCAGCCGTTGGCCTGCCATCAGGCGCCGGGCGAGTTCCTGGCCCCACTCGGCCAGGTGGCCCGCCTCCTGTTCCAGGCACGCCAACGCGGGGGCGAGGTGGGCCAGGTGGGTTCGTACGACGGCGGCCGGATCCGCCGGGGCCGCGGCGCCGCCGGTCCGAGACGGCTGGATCAGTGACAGCTTCATAGCGCCTGACCTCCCAGGCTCAGCCCGTCCGGTTCCTGCAGCAGTTCATGCAGGTCAACGGCGCCTCGGGAGGTACGCCGCAGCATGGCCAGGTAGATCTTTTCGGTATCGGCAGCCACCCGGTCCCAGGAATAGCGGGACCGCACCCGGCGGGCTCCGGTGCTGCCCAGCTCGCGGGCCAGTGCCGGGTCGCCCAGGATCCGCGCCAGGGCGTCCGCAACGGCGTAGGGATTCCGCGGCGGCACATGCAGCCCGGTGCTGCCGTGGACCACCGTGTCGATCAGGCCGCCGACGGCGGCGGCCACGACTGGTTTTCCGCAGGCCATGGCTTCAAGGGGCACGATGCCGAACGGCTCGTACCAGGGCGTGCAAATCACCACATCAACGCTGCGCAGCAGCGCCGGCATGTCCTCGCGGGGAACCTGGCCGCACATGATCACCCGGTCAGCCACTCCCAATTCCTGGGCCAGCGCCCGGATCCGGCGGGCCTCCGGGTCGCTGTCCAATTCGGCTGCCGCAGTGGCCCCGCCGACGATCAGCAGTTCGACATTGTCCAGGCCCAGTTCGGCCAGCCGCGCCAGGGCCGACACTGCCGTCCCGACGCCCTTGCGCGGCACCAGTCGACCTACCGTGGCGATGCGCAACCGGGTGCCGCGCAAAACGGCAGGTCCGTCCGGGGTGAACAGGTTGGTGTCGACGCCGCAGGGAGCAATCGAGATCCGTGACTGCGGCACGCCCAGGCTCTTTAGTTCGAACACCTCGTCGGTGCAGGTCGCCACCACGCGGTCCGCCGACCTGCCCACCCAGGGCTCCAACTCGGTCCGTTCCGCCGGGCTGGTGTCGCCAGCGCCCTGGTGCCGGCGCTTGACGGCACCGAGTGCGTGGAAGGTCTGCGCAATGCGCGGGGTCCGGCCGGTGTGCGCCATTGCCTGGCCGGCAGCCTTGATGCTTGCGACTCCTGACATCCAGAAATGCCCGTGCACCACGTCCGGGGGAGCGTCTCCCCAATGGTCTGCGATGCCGTCAGCCATGGCAGACATGAACGGCAGCAGCTCATCCTTGGGCAGATGCTCCGGAGGGCCGGCGTCGATGTGGATCAGTTCCAGCCCCGGACCGATCTCCACCCGGCGGGGGAGCAGCACATCATCCCGCCGGGTATAGACGCTGACCGTGTGGCCGCGTCGGGCCAGCGCGGCGGAAAGCTCCGCCACGTGCACGTTTTGCCCGCCGGCGTCCACGCCTCCCAGCGCCGCAAGCGGGCTGGCGTGCTCCGACACCATAGAGATCCTCATAGAAGGCTCCTTTCGTTGGAAACCAGGCGGGATCGGAGGGGGCTCCGGTCCTGCAGCACGGCGTTGAGAACCTCATCCCAGTCCGAAAGGAAACGCTGCAGACCGTAGCGGCGCAGCGCTGCCGATCTCGCCACCGCGCCACGGGCGGCCGCCTCCTGTGGATCCCGGAGCAGCTGCCCTGCGGTCTCAGCCAGTTCGGCCGGACTCGCGGATAGCGCGCCGGCTTCTGGTGGTACCGCTCGCACGGCTTCGGTGCTGGCCAGGACCAGCACCGGCATGCCCAGATGCATGGCTTCCAGCAGGGACAGCCCCAGCGAGGTCCACCGCAGCGGGTGCACGTAGACCCGGCTGCGGGCCAATTCGCGGTGCAATGTCCGCGTCGGAAGGTCTCCACCCCAGCGCAGGTCCCGGTCGGTAAGGCCCAGGTGCTGGGCGAGCCCTTGGCCCTTCATGCCGTAAACCACCACCGGTCCGGCCGCGGCGAAGTGGGGCAGCAGGTCGGTGCCGGTGACGCGATGGCGCCGGATGGGTTCGTTGATGACTGCTGCCATTTCCGCCCGGTCCCCGGTGTACAGCGGCCCGGGATCCACGATGCCGTGTTCGATGACGGTGACCGGGGCTTTCCCGTTGTCCCAGAAGACGCTGTTGAAGTAGGTGACGTGGACCAGCGGAATCGCTGACTGCCCGGCAAGCGGGTGAACGGTGTCGGTGACGTGGGCTTTGGGAGTGTTGTGCTCCAGAAACACGGCGGGCAGGTCACGGCCGGGGCGCCGTCCGGTCAGGCGTTCCACCTCGGCCAGTTCTTCGGTCCGCTGCAGCACGACGACGTCGATGGATTCGTCTGCGAGGTTGTCCGGGTGCACCTCAAGGACGTTGGCGGGCCAGTGCCGGCCGGCCCGGCCCAGCCCCCAGCCGCCGCCGTCAGGCAGCGTGGGCAGCAGGTATTCGTGGCCACCGCGGACAAAGGCGTCCGTCCAGCCGCCGTGGACGTGCCAGAGCAGGATCCTCATCGGACGACCTCCAGGTAGGGGCGGGTGAGGCGGTGCACGGCGTGCACCACGTCAGCGGGACGCACGCCGCTGAGGCAGGGATGGCCCGCAACGGGGCACGTCCGCGCCCTGCTGGCACGGCAGGGGGCGTCCTGGTCGCCGAGTAGTTCCACGGGTACGCCAAACGGCGCCCACTTCGCGGCGGGAACGACGGGTGAGAAGAGGCTCACAACGGGCGTGCCGACGGCGGCCGCCAGATGGGCGGGCCCGGTGTTGCCCACGATGACTGCTGATGCACCTGCCAACACCGCCGCCATTCCGGCCAGGTCGGTGACCCCACCGAGGTCCCTGGCGACGCTGCCGGCGACGCGTCCGGTCAGCCCTGTTTCTGCCGGCGTACCGGTCACCACCACGGAATACCCCTGCCCGGCCAGCAGCCGAACCGTCTCCGCGTGCAGTTCTGCAGGCCAGGTCCGGGACGGGGCGTCCGCCCCCGGATGCACCGCCAGGTAGGGTCCGGCGTCGGCGAGCCCGGGATAGGCCGGCACCGGCAGGATGGCGAGCCGGCCATCGTCGTCGTCGGGCAGGTCGAAACCGGCGGCACTGGCGATCGCGAGGGCGCGCACGGGTTCCGGGATGTCCTCCGCGAGGTCTTCCCCGGGCCGGAGCCGAACGTCGAGCAGGGAGCCCGGATAGTCCACCGACGCGGCGGTTATCGGACCGACCCCCGCCACCTTCAACAGCAGGGCCAACGGCAGCGGGGACTGGTGGAACGAGGTGAGGATGACCGCCTGGTCAGCGCGGGCGGTGGTGAGGAGGGCGGACAGTTCGGCCAGGTGCGCCGCTGTTGCGGCCACCGGCGGATCCCCTATCCAGGGGCAGGACCATTCGAGCACCTCATCCACGCCGGGCAGCAGGCGCGCGGCTGCGGCGCCGCGTGGACCGGCCAGGAAAATCACCCGATCAGCTGTCGCAGCCACGGCGCGCACGGCCGGGCCGGTAAGCAGCACGTCGCCCATGCTGTCCAGCCGGGCAACCAGCACGCGCCGGCTCACGCAACCGCCACAGGAAGCGGACCGTCGAGGAGTAACCCGACTGCCCCGGCGAGGTCGGCAGCGGTGGCCGGTGCCCTCCGCACCTCTTCCGCAAGGGTGACGGGGGTGGGAACAAGCACGCCCCGGGCGCCGGCCGCCGCCGCCGCGTCCATGTCCGCTCCAATGTCTCCCACCACGGCGGTCCGGGAGGCCGGTACGCCGAGCAGGGCCGCGGCCTCCAGCACGAGGCCGGGAGCCGGTTTACGGCAGCCGCACCCGTCCTGCTCCACGTGCGGACAGAAACACCAGACGTCGAACGGGCCCAGCAGTTCCTCCACCCTGGCGTTGACTGCCAGGACCTGCTCGGTACTGATCAACCCACGCCCGATTCCTGACTGGTTGCTGACCACGCCCACCAGCAGCCCTCGCCCGCGCACCGCGGCCAGGGCCTGTTGGGCACCCGGCATGGCGACGACGGCGGCCGGGTCGCCGTTGTACGGCACATCCTCCACGAGCGTGCCGTCGCGGTCAAAGAGCACTGCGAGCAGGCCATTGCCTCCGGTGGCTTCCATGAAGGAACAGTTCCCAGCGAATGCGTACCATAAACATCGTTAGCAGACTTCTTCTCGCAGGAGGCCCCCGTGGGTGCAGCGCCACAACCAACCGTCCTTGCCCTGCGGACCCTGAAACTCGGTGACCTGCTGGTTGCCGTGCCCGCACTGAAGGCGTTGAAGGCGGCGTTTCCCGGGCACCGGCTGGTCTTTGCTGCGCCCGGCTGGCTGGCCCCGATGATGCCCCTGGTCGGAGTGGTGGACGAACTGCTTCCCACCCCCGGACTGCAGCATCCCCTGCCGGAAGCGCTGCGGCAGGTGGAGGTGGCGGTAAACCTGCACGGCAGCGGACCGGAAAGCAGGGGCGCGTTGGAGGCCCTGGATCCGGTGCGCCGGATCGGGCATGCCTCCAGCGGCTGGGAGGGACCGGCCTGGCTGGACGGCATCCATGAGCGGGTGCGCTGGACCCGGCTGCTGCAATGGCACGGAATTGCTGCGGACCCCGCGGACCTGTACCTGAACCTGCCCACAGTGCCCGCGCAGTTCCCGGGAGCAGCGGTGGTTCATGTTGGTGCTTTCTACGGCAGCAGGCAATGGCCGGTGGAGCGCTTCGCCGCCGTGGTGGTGGCGTTGCGGGAGCGGGGGCTGGAGGTGGCGCTGACCGGTGGCCGCGCCGACCGGGACCGGGCAGAACTGGTGGCGACCCTGGCCGGGGTGGCGGAGGCCGCCGTCCTGGCCGGGCGGCAGGAGCTGGACGAGTTCGCGGCGACGGTGGCGGCGGCGAAGCTGGTGGTCACGGCCGACACCGGCGCAGCGCACCTGGCCTCGGCATACCGGGTTCCCTCTGTGGTGCTCTTTGGTCCGGCGCCGGTGGAGGAGTGGGGGCCGCCGGAGGATGGGCCGCACATAGCCCTCACCGACGCGTCCCTGCGCCGGGGCGAAACCTTCGCGGAAGAACCTGATCCGGCATTGCTGGCCGTGACACCGGCCGACGTGCTGGCCGCCCTCGAAAGGCTTGGCGTGATCTAGCGCTACCCGGACAGGTGCAGGCGGAGCCTGTCGAGCAGGTTGGCCAGGATGCGCGAGACCTGCATCTGGGTGATACCCAGTTCCGCGGCGATCTCCCGCTGCTTCAGGTCCTCGTGAAAGCGCAGGTGCAGCAACTGGCGTTCCCAGGGAGTGATGTCCTGCATGGCAGCGGCCAGGCTGACCATTTCGTCGATCCGGTCATAGGCATCATCGCCGGTGCGCAGGTACTCATACAGCCCGGAACCGTCCTCGCCGCCCTGCTGGGAGTCCAGTGAGTCCGGCCGCATGCTTCCCACCGACTGCAGCGCTTCGCGGATCGCCGGCAGGTCCACGTCCAACCGGGCGGCCAGTTCGGCCGGCGTGGGCTCCCGGCCGAGTTCCTGCCCCAATTCAGGGACCAGCGCATTGACCTGGGCCCGGAGTTCCTGGACGGGTCGCGGCGGGCGGATCATCCAGGAATGGTCCCGCAGGTAACGCTTGATTTCACCGCTGATGGTCGGAACGGCGAAGGACACAAAGGTGGTGCCGTCCCCGGCGCGGAACCGCAGGGCTGCCTTGACCAGCCCCATGCGGGCCACCTGCTGCAGGTCACAGAATTCCTGCCGCGTCCGCCGGTAGCGGCGGGCGACGGCGTCCGCCACTGAAAGGTGGCCCATCACCAGGGCGTGCACCTCGGTCGGCAGTTCGGGGTAGTCCGCCGTGGCAGCATGCCGGAGCGGGGAGTCGGCGGTCCCCACCGCCTGGCGGGCGGTGCTTGGAGAAGTCAACGGCATAGGCACCTGCTTCACACAAAAGTGGGTGCCCGTGTCTGGACACTGGTTCTACAGAAGCAGAAGCACCAGCAGTGCGCAATGGTTTTTGGACGTGCTTGATGGTGGGCGCCTGAATGTCGGCGCCCACCACCAGGGGTCAGTAGTCCGCTTCCGGACCTGTTGACGCCGTTTCCGGATACTCATCCTCCGGAGGCAGCTCCTGCTGCTGTTCCAGCAGGTCGGCCTCGTTGGCCTCCACCTGGCCCGCACGAACGGCAGGGGTGAGGGGATCTCCGTGAGGTCGGGGCGTGTTCCTGTCACCGTCGTCCGGAATAGCTGGTTCCAGCTGTTCCAGGTAGTCGGCTTCCGGCACGTCGGCGGGCACGCCGGGCGTAGGGTCGTTGGCCATCTCGGGCTCCTTTCCTCGCTTCGGGGAGAATCAGGCGGAGGGTGCGCCGGGCCCCACCGGCCAGCGGAGCAACCCAGCCAGGTCCATGCCCTCCGGAAGGGAACCAGGAGGCATTAGCTGGACCTGCGCGTCGGTCAGGGCTGCGGCCCGGAGCAGAACCGCCGGGGCGGACTCCTTGCCCAGCACATTGGCCTCCAGGGCTTCCTCCGGTGCGGTCGCCACCCATGGTTCAGCGTCGAGCACCAGCAGCGTGCGTCCGGACAACGCCGCCGGATTCAGCAGCAGTGTTCCCACCTGCGCCTGCTGCAGGGCGTGCACCACCTGGCCGACGCCGTCAGCGGCCAGGGGATTTGCCTGCCCGTCCTGGACCGCCAGCCGTTCCAGGATTTCCTGGTACCGTTCGGCAAAGTATTCCGCCACCCGCTTGCGGACCTCCTCGTCAAAGACGGTCCGGTCGGCGCCGGCGTTCTTGCTGTGCATGTCGATCGTGGACGCCTTCGCCCGGCTCGCCTCGGAGAGTTGCTTGACCACCAGTTCCCGCGCCCGGATGTCTCCGCCCACCAGGATCAGGCGGGCGTTGTTCGCGGCTGCCAGCACATCGATCTCTCCGGCCACAGAGTCCGCGTTACGCTTCCATACTTCCTCCACGTGGTGCTGGTACCGGGCCTGCGACCAGCCACCAACCGGAACCTTACGGATGTGCTGGCTTGACCCTTCCACGCCGCTGACGTTGTCCGGCTGCACCCGGCCGGCCCGATGCAACCGGATCTCTCCGCCTGAGCGGTCCACTTCGGCCACGATGTAGGCGAATTCCCGTCCCCGGTGCTGCACCAGCGGCAACAGGTCAGGAATACTTGCCACGCAGGTGAGTTCCTGCGCCGGTTCTCCCGGCAGCACCTCGTTCAGCTCGACAGCACCATTGCGGATGAGCACGAACCGGGACACCTGCCCCGGCACGCCCTTGGCGGTCCATTCCAGCTGCGCCGCCGCCTGCGCGTCCGCCTCGGTGGCCCCGGCAGCCAACAAATCCCGGCTGATGTTCTCGGGCCGGACGTCCCCGGCTTCCAGAGTATCGACGGTTCCGGTGCTTACGTCCGCGTAGATGGTGCACCACGGGCCAGGCTTGCGGTACAGGTCGGCGTACTCGTTGATGTGCTGCATTACCGGTCCTCCTCGTCGTCGTCGCCTTCAACTTCGGCCATGCCAAAGGCAGCTCTGACCTCCTCGCTGTCAGTGTCATCGGGAGTGGGTTCAGTTTCGCGGAAGCCCTCCACGTGGGCGGGCTGATTGCCGAGCACCATGCCTTGGGTCTCGTGCTTCATTTCATCATCGAGTTCTGCGCTGTGCTTAGTGCTGCCTCGTTCAACCATGATGATTCCTCCCTTGTCAGGCACCCTTTTTCTTGCTGGTCTTTTTCGCCGGCTTGTCCTCCGCCGGTTCTTCCTTGCCGCCGCCGCGGTTCTTTTCCACGCTGCGTCGCAGGGCCTCCATCAGGTCCAGGACCTTGCCCCCGCCCTCGTCCTCCTCTTCGGCCCCGCCGAAGGTGTCTTCGGTGCTGAGCGCGTCCCCCTTGGCCAGCTTGGCCTCGATCAGCTGGCGCAGCTGCTCCTGGTATTCATCGGTGAACCGGTCGGGGTGGAAGTCGTCGGAGAAGGAATCGACAAGGGCAGCGGACATTTCCCGCTCCTTGGAGGAAATGCGAACGGACTCCTCCAGCGACGGGAATGTAGCCTCGCGGACCTCGTCGCCCCACAACATCGATTGCAGCACCAGCACGTCTCCACGCACCCGCAGCGCACCGAGGCGGGATTTCTGCCGGAGCGAGAACTGCACGACGGCGGTGCGGTCGGTTTCCTCCAGCGTCCGGCGCAGCAGTACATAGGCCTTGGTCGACTTCGAGTCAGGCTCCAGGTAGTAGCTGCGTTCCAGCGTGATCGGATCGATCTGGTCGCTGGGCACGAATTCCACGACCTCTATTTCGCGGGACTTTTCCACCGGGAGGGAGGACATGTCCTCGTCGGTCAGGACGACTGTCTGGTCGCCGTCGTCGTACGCCTTGTTGATGTGCGCGTATTCGACCTTTTCGCCGCAGATTTCACAGTGGCGTTCGTACCGGATCCGGCCGCCGTCCTTATCGTGGACCTGGTGCAGCGAGACGTCGTGATCCTCGGTGGCGCTATAGAGTTTGACGGGCACGTTGACCAGGCCAAAAGCGATGACGCCCTTCCAGATTGAACGCATGAAACCACGCTAACACTAAGCCTGCTTACAAGCTCTGGCGATGCCGGGAAAATTCCAGCAGACTGACCCCATGGCCGGAACCGGGGTGCAGGACAGGAAACAGGTGGTCAGCATCGACGGGCACCGTCTGACGCTGACCAACCTGGACAAGGTCCTGTATCCGGCGACGGGCACCACCAAGGGGGAGGTGCTGGCGTACCTGGCGACGGTGGCACCGGTGCTCCTGCCCTTCGCCCGGGACCGGCCGGCCACCCGTAAACGGTGGGTGCATGGGGTGGGCACCGGCCAGGAGCCGGGGCAGGTGTTTTTCCAGAAAAACCTGGAAAAACATGCCCCCTCCTGGGTCCACAGTTACGTCCTGCAGCACAAGGACCACGTGAACACGTACCCGGTGATCAACGATGCCGCCTCACTGGCGTGGCTGGGACAGAACGCAGCCTTGGAACTGCACGTACCGCAGTGGCGCTTCAGCGCCGAGGGCTTGCAGCTGAACCCGGACCGGCTCGTGTTGGACCTTGACCCGGGGGAGGGCGCCGGGTTACCCGAGTGCGCGGAGGTGGCACGGCTGGCGCGGGCAATCCTGACGGACATGGGTTTGACCCCCCATCCCGTCACGAGCGGCAGCAAGGGCATCCACCTGTACGCACACCTGGACGGCTCCCAAACCTCGGACCAGGTCAGTGCTGTGGCCCATGAGCTCGCGCGGGCGCTGGAAAGCGACTATCCGGACCTGATCGTCAGTGACATGAAAAAGGTCCTTCGCGCGGGCAAGGTCCTGCTCGACTGGAGCCAAAACAACGCGGCAAAGACGACCATCTGCCCTTATTCGCTGCGCGGCAAGCTGCGCCCGTGGGTCGCGGCGCCCCGCACCTGGGAGGAACTGGAGGACCCCGGCTTGGCCCAACTGGACTACCTGCAGGTGCTTGACCGGGTCGCAGCGGGCCTGACCCCCGCCGCGGACCTTGTACCGCCGGGCGGTGCATCCGGCGGTGCATCCGGCGGTACATCCGGAGAAACGCCGGGCGGGAACCGGAAATCACACGGCAGCCCCCAGCCTCGCGCGGAAGCCGGGGACGCAGAACCAGCCGACCGGCTGCGCACGTACCGCAGCATGCGCGACCCGGACAGGACGCCCGAACCCGTTCCCGCCGGTGTTGCCCCTGTCTCGGAAGGCCGCAGCTTCGTGATCCAGGAACACCACGCCCGCCGGCTACACTACGACTTCCGGCTGGAGCGCGACGGCGTGCTGGTCTCCTGGGCTGTCCCCAAGGGAGTGCCGGAAACACCACGGCAAAACCACCTTGCCGTGCAGACCGAAGACCACCCGCTGGAATACGCCAGCTTTTCCGGCAGCATTCCCAAGGGCGAATACGGCGGTGGTGAGGTCACCATCTGGGACAGCGGCACCTACGACCTGGAGAAATGGCGGGACGGCAAGGAGGTCATCGTCACCCTGCACGGCACCCGCGACGGGGGTCTCGGGGGTCCCCGGCGGGTGGCGTTGATCCACACGGGCGGAGCGGATCCGAAAGCTGAAAAGAACTGGCTGATGCACCTGATGAAGGACCAGCAGCCGCACAGCTGGGACGAGGCCGGGAGCGCGCCGCAGCCGGCGAGGGCGGCCGCCGAAGACCCGGAGGTATCCGGACCGGCCCCGGAAACTGCGTCCGCCTCCGACATGCCGGAGGAATCCGGACCGGCGCTGGCTCTGGCGCCGGCCGCGGCCCCGGTAAACGCCGCGGCCCCGGCCCCCGGCCTGGTCGCAGCCGACTACATCGAACCGATGCTGGCGTCCATCGGCACGGCAGGGGACGTCGGTGACGGAAACTGGGACTTCGAGATGAAGTGGGACGGCATGCGGGCCGTTGCCGTGCTCAGCGGCGATACACTGCGCCTGCTCAGCCGGAACGGGAACGACATCACTGCCGGTTACCCGGACCTGCGGACCCTGCCGCCGTTGGCCCGGAGCGCGGGAGCGGATTCAGCCGTGTTTGACGGCGAAATCGTCGCCCTGAACAAGTCGGGCCGGCCCGACTTCCGCCTGCTGCAATCCCGCATGAAACTCACCAGGCCGGCCGACATTGAACGGGCGGTGCGCAACGTTCCGGTGGCATACATGATCTTTGACCTGCTGCAGCTCAACGGCATGTCCTTGGTGGACGAGCCCTTCCGTTCCCGCCGCCAGGTGCTGGACATGCTGCTGGCGGCCGCCACGAGCGCCCATCCCGATGCGAACGTCCAACTGTCACCCCTGCTGGAGGGCAGCATCGAGGATGCCGTGGCCACCAGCCAGGCGCTGGAGCTTGAGGGCATTATGGCGAAGGAAAGCAGCAGCACCTACCTGCCCGGCCGGCGCAGCCGGTCCTGGCTGAAAATCAAAAACAGCCGCACCCAGGACGTGGTGGTGGCCGGGTGGCGGACAGGCAACGGCAACCGGGCGGCAACAATCGGTTCCCTGCTGCTGGGCGTACCCGTCGAGGGGGAATTGCGCTACGTCGGCAGGGTCGGGACCGGATTCAGCGACGCCGACCTGACCGGCATGGCTGCCAGGTTCAGGCGCATGGCGCGTACCACCAGTCCGCTGGCCGGCGTGCCACGGGCCGACGCGGCCGACGCCCACTGGATCACGCCGTCATTGGTGGGTGAGGTGAGCTACGCGGAGAAAACCGGCGACGGCAGGCTGCGCCATCCGGTGTGGCGGGGGTGGCGTCCGGATAAGCAACCGGACCAGGTCATTCCCGAGGATCCGGTGTAAAACGGTAGAAGGAACAGGACGCGCCGCCGCGGCCGTTCGTGGACCCGCTTACAGCCACATTGTCGGAAGTCCCCCAGCAGAGGAGCCAGCATGACGAGCAACCAGAACGAGACGCCCCGCGAGCACAATGAGGCTCCGGCCGAGGGCGACCCCGACGCGGATTCGACCGGCCTTCGGGTTCATACCCAGGAGCCCGCCGAAGGCGAAGACGACGACGCCCACACCGGCGGCAGTGGGGCGGACAAAGGCTGACGCCGTTCCGGATACCCGGCCAAGGCACATCCGGGTAAGGCTGGGACGCGTCAACGCCTGACACGTCGCGAGCGTAAAGCAGCCGACGCACACCAGTCGACGCACATCAGTCGACGCACAGAAGGGGCCTGCCAGGGGCAGGCCCCTTCTGCTGCCCAGGGCTTCCAGTCGTTGCCCAGGTCGGAGGGCCTTTCGTGGAACCAGGGGAGCACCGTCTGCGGTTTTTCGAATGCCTACCCCAACGTAACGTTCGGAAAGTTCTGTGCAGCAGATAAAATATCCTATAGGGTTCGAGGTGAAGCCGCTTCATTGGGGGGCCGCTTCCCCGATCTGACCACAAAGGAGTGCGTCGTGGACACAAGCACCGTAGCAACGAAGACCCGGGCCTCGGCGGGCCGCCGGACCATCAGGAACCTCCGCTGGTGGATCCTCGGCTGGGCCCTGGCCGCAGGCATCATCAACTACATGGACCGTAGCGCTGTTTCCATCGCAGCCCCGGAACTGATCAAGACCTTCGGCATGACCAGGACTGACATTGGCCTGCTGGGCACGGTATTTTCCTGGACCTACGCCTTCGCCCAACTGCCGGCCGGATGGCTGGTCGATAAGCTCGGCGCCCGGCGCATGTACTTTCTGGCCATCGCCTGCTGGAGCATCGCCACCGCGCTCATGGCGGTGGGAAGCCGCCTCTGGCAGTTCCTCTCCTTCCGGGTCCTGCTGGGCATTGCCGAAGCGCCCAACGGGCCCGCATCGGCCAAGCTGACGGCAGACTGGTTCCCCCGCGCGGAACGCGGACAGGCCACGGCCATCTGGGACAGCGGTTCCAAGTGGGGCCCCGCCATCGCCCCGCCAATCCTTACAGCCATCATGATCGCCTTCGGCTGGCAGGCAATCTTCGTGGTGCTCGGGCTGGCAGGACTGGTCCTGGCCGTCGCGTTCTTCCTGTTCTACCGAAGCCCCGAGGCGCACCAGCGGATCAGCTCCGAGGAACTGGACTACATCGAGCGGGAACGTGCCAGCCAGAAACTCCAGGCCGGCCGAACCTCGTGGTTCGGGCTCTTCCGGCACCGGCAGATCTGGGGAATGATGGCCGGCTTCTTCTGTGTCATCTGGATCTGGAACATCTTTATCGTGTTCCTGCCGCTTTACCTGCAGGAAGCCAGGGGCGCGAGCATTGCTGGTTCGGGTTGGTTGGCAGCCATTCCCTACCTGGGTGCCGCCATTCTCGGGATCACCGGTGGCTGGGTCATGACCCGCTACTCCCGCCGGTCCGGCAAAAGCCCCCTCACGGCCAAGCGCCACGTGATGTCGATTGCCGCCGTCGTTGCCGGTGTCCTCATCTGCCTCATTCCGTTCGTGGATTCCCTGCCGCTCACCATTGCGGTGATGACCGTGGCCCTGGGCTTCGTCGCAACCATGCAGGCAGCAGCCTGGGCCATGCCCGGGGACGTCGTCCAGAACGCCCAGGTCGCCTCAGTCGGGGCAATCCAAAACTTCGGAGGCTACTTCGGTGGCGCATTCGCCCCGCTGCTGACCGGAGTGATCGCCGACGCGACCGGGTCCTACACCCTCTCCTTCGTCATCGGCGGCATTATTGCCGCGCTCGCAGCGGTGGCCTACACCGTCCTGGTACGGCGCCCCATTCCCGGAACGAACGCTCCGGCTGGTGCCCTCAACGCCGGTGGTGAGCGATGACTGCCGGCCCGCAACAGTACCGGGTGGCCGTCACCGCTGACGCCGTTCAACCCGACGGCAGTTCCATTCACGGCGACCTGGGCCTGGACCGCCTGACCGATGCCGGTATCTTTTGGCAGGTGTTACCCGGCTACCACGATCCCATTCCGACCGATCAGCTTCAGGGCGTGCAGTCCGTCCTGTCCTTGGGCCACATCGGCTTCGGGGCGGGAACCGTGGACAACGCCCCGAACCTGCGCCACGTGGCCCGGTTCGGGGCGGGCTACGACACCATCGACCTCGCCGCCTGTACCCGGGCAGGGGTGGTGGTCACGAACACCCCCACAGCGGTCCGCAGGCCGCTCGCCGTGGCGGGACTGACCCTGCTGCTGGCATTGGCGTCCAACCTGCTGCCCAAGGACCGGCTGACCCGTGCGTCCAACTGGACCGACCGCGGAAAGTACCGCGGCGCGGCCCTTGACGGCCAAACCGTGGGAATCGTCGGCTTCGGGAGCGTGGGGGCGGAGCTGGCGCGGCTGCTCACGCCGCTCGGGGTCCGGCTGGTGGGGACCAACCGCAGCGGCAGGCACCCGGAGGCCAAGGAGCTGGGCGTCCAGCTCGTCAGCCTGGAGGAACTCCTGGCTGAGTCCGACTACCTGATTCTTTGTGCCGCGCTGACCCCCGAAACCGACCGGCTGATCAACGCCGAACGCTTGGCTGCCCTGAAGCCCCATGCCTACGTGATCAACATCGGCCGGGGCCGCCTGGTCGACACCGAGGCCCTGCGCACCGCCCTGCGGACCGGACGCATCGCCGGAGCCGGACTGGACGTCTTCGACCCCGAGCCGTTGCATCCGGAGGATGAGCTGTTTGGCATGGACAATGTGGTGCTCACTCCGCACTCCCTGTGCTGGACCGCCGACTTCACCCGCGACGTGTCGGCCAGCGCGCTGCAGGCCATCACCGACGTCGCTGCCGGACGGCGGCCCGAGCACGTGCTGAATCCGGAAGTCTTCGATACCGCCGCCTGGGCGGCCAAGGCCCGAACGTGAAGGGACAAGGCCTGATCGTGAAGGGACAAGGCCCTATGGCTGGGAACAGCACTCCTATAGGATGCAGCCATGGCCGTACAAACCGATAAGCCCAGGACCATTGCGCGGCAGGTACTGGCCGACCATGTCTACGAAGAACTCCTCGCATCCCTCATCGACGGACGCCTCGCCGCGGGGGCCGGCATCAGCATCGACGGCATCGCCCGTGACCTGGACGTCTCACCCACACCAGTCCGGGAAGCGCTGGCACGCCTGGAGGCAACCGGCATGGTGCGGCGGGTTGCCATGCGCGGCTACCGCGTGGCGCCGCTGTTCAGCATCGATGACCTGGCCGAGCTCATGGACGCCCGGTTGGTGATTGAACCGGTCAACGCCCGCCGCGCGTGCGAACGGACCACTCCCGAACTCAACCAGGCGCTGGAGCAATCCATTGTGGACCTTCAAAACGCGCCCCGGGGCGGCTCCTTCGCGGAATTCCGCGACTACTGGGAGGCTGACGAGCGGTTCCACCGCCTGATCGCAGAGAACGCCGGCAACCAGTTCATCCTGTCCGCCTTCAATGCACTCGGTGGACAGATCCAACGGTTCCGCTTCTTTGGCGGCCTGGGTGTCACGGACGCGGACCATGCCATCAGGGAGCATACGGCCGTCCTGCAGGCCTTCGTGGACCAGGACCCGGAACAGGCCGCTGCGGCGATGGCGACCCATCTGGCAGGGGTGCGCAAACGCGCCATTTCCGACGTGGTCGAGCACGGTTAAGTCGGGGCCGGGGATGCCGCGTCCCGGCGGGTGGGTCTTGACAGGCCCGTCGGAGTGGTGAATCCTATAGGAAACACGATCCAGTTCTAACCACAATGGAGTGACTCATGTCGAACCCGACAAAATACACGGCAGAGACCTGGCCCATCTCTGCGGCCCTGCTGCAGTTCTCCGCCACTGACCCGCAGGGCGGCGCCATCAACGACGCCGATCCCGCCGTCTGGCAGGCAGCGTTCCAGGAAGTCCGCGACGCCGGTTTCACCAACGCCGACCTGACCGACAGCTGGGTCCGCCCCGGCGACCTGTCGGACAGCCGGCTGGACGACCTGAAGGCCGCCGCTGATGCCGCCGGAACGGGACTGCCCGTCATCTCGGCCATCCGACGCAGTGTCATCGACGCCAGGAACTGGGAAGACAACCTGGCCTACAGTCACCGCACCCTCGACGCCGCCGCACGGCTGGGCTGCGAGGTTGTCTCCTTCGGCCTGCACCAGGCGCTCACCGCGGAACAGCAGAAGCAGCTGTGGTTCTGGACCGTTGAGGGGCACAAGGACCCGATCGGGGACAAGGAAGTCTGGGGCAAGGCAGTGTCCCGGCTGCAGGAACTGGGACATCACGCCGCTGAGGTGGGGTTGCTCGTTTCCCTGGAAATGTACGAAGACACCTACCTGGGCACGGCTGACTCGGCCGTCCAGCTGGTGCAGGACATCGGCCTGACCAACGTCGGACTGAACCCCGACATCGGGAACCTGATCCGCCTGCACCGGCCCATTGAATCGTGGCAGGAACTGGTGGCCAAGACGCTGCCGTACTCCAACTACTGGCACGTGAAGAACTACTCCCGCGACGAGGACGTGGCCCGCGATTCCTACGTGGCCATTCCCGCCCCGATGGAAAGCGGCCTGATCAACTACCGCGAAGCATTCCGCACAGCCATTTCCGTCGGCTTCCAGGGCATCATCTGCACGGAGCACTACGGTGGCGACGGCCTCAGCGTCTCCGCCAGCAACCAGCGTTACCTCCGCTCGCAGGTGCTGCCCAAAACGGAAAACTACACGCTCGGCACCAGCAAGGTGGCCCAGGGGCGCCTGGCACCTGTCACCTCCGCTGCGTCAGCCTAAAGCCCTGCCCGTCCCTGGAGTCAACGAGGAACCATGACAACTCTTTACGATGATCCCGCAGCCTTCGCCGATGAGGCTTTGGAAGGCTTCGCGGCTGCTAACAGGCAATACGTCGCCCTCGTCGACGGCGGGGTGATCCGGTCCACCGAAATGGCGGAAGGTTCCGTCGCCCTCGTCATTGGCGGCGGGTCCGGACATTATCCGGCCTTTGCCGGCCTGGTTGGCGCCGGATTGGCTGCCGCGGCGGCCTGCGGAAACCTGTTCGCGTCCCCGGCCGCGGGCCAGGTCTACCGGGTGGCCAAGGCGGCCAGCATGGGCGGAGGCGTGCTGCTGAGCTACGGCAACTACGCCGGCGACGTGCTGCACTTTGGCCAGGCCCAGCAGAGACTCAACGCCGAAGGCATCGAGACCCGGACCGTCCTGGTCACCGACGACATCGCCAGCGCGCCGGTTGACCAGCTGGAAAAGCGGCGCGGAATCGCCGGTGACCTGACTGTATTCAAGGTTGCCGGCGCCGCCGCGGAAGCCGGCCTGAACTTGGACGAGGTGGAGCGGTTAGCCATCAAGACCAATTACCGCACCCGCTCCCTGGGCGTGGCCTTCGACGGTTGCACCCTGCCGGGCGCCAGCGAGCCGCTGTTCACCGTTCCCGAAGGCCAGATGTCCCTCGGACTGGGCATCCACGGCGAACCCGGCATTTCCGAGCACGACATGCCCACCGCCTCCGAACTGGCGCAGCTGCTGGTGGAGCGGCTGCTGCAGGACAAGCCTGACGACGCCGGGACCCGGGTGGTGCCGATCGTGAACGGGCTCGGGACGGTGAAGTACGACGAGCTGTTCCTCCTGTTCGGCAAGATCGAAAAGCTGCTCACTGCTGCCGGGCTGGAGATCGTGGAGCCCGAATGCGGCGAGCTGGTCACGAGCCTGGATATGTCGGGCCTGTCACTGACCCTGCTGTGGCTCGACGATGAACTCGAACAGTACTGGGCTGCCCCGGCCGACACTCCGGCGTACCGCAAGGGGAGCATGGCCCGGCGCGCGGCCCGCGACACGACCCAGCTCACGGAGGCCATTCAGGAAACGGAGCAGGGCACCCCGGCTGCCATCGCCTTGGGCAACCAGGCCGTGGCGGCGCTGGAAACCGTACGCTCAGTGATTGAAGAACACGAGGAAGCACTCGGACAGCTGGACGCCATCGCCGGTGACGGCGACCACGGCATCGGGATGCGCCGCGGCGGCGAAGCGGCAGCAGCCGCGGCCCGCGCCGCCCGCGGGACCGGGGTGCGGAACGTCCTCGTCCGCGCCGGTGAGGCGTGGAGTGAAAAGGCTGGAGGCACCTCCGGAGCGCTCTGGGGCACGGCACTGATCGCGGTCGGCGATGCGCTGGGCAACCGGGAGAGCTACACCGCCCAGGACGCCGCCGCCGCAGTCGAGGCGTTCGTTTCGGCCATCACCACCCTGGGCAAGGCTGAGCTCGGAGACAAGACCATGGTTGACGCGTTGCTGCCCTTCGCAGCGGCCTTCAGCACAGAACACGGTGCAGGAACTCCGCCGGTGCAGGCCTTCAAGGCTGCCGCAGCCGCAGCCACCCTGGCCGCCGAGGAGACAGCCTCCCTGAGCCCGAAGAAGGGCAGGGCGCGGCCGTTGGCGGAAAAGAGCCTGGGACACCCGGATCCCGGTGCCGTGTCCTTCGGCCTCATCACCGAAGGCCTCGCGGCGACCTTCGAATCCCTGCCGAACACCAAATCTGCTGACCACTAAGGAGCAACACCATGGCTGAAGCCACAAGCAACGGCTGGCGCATTGTCGTCGGAAACGACGAAGCCGGCGTCGAATACAAAAACGCCCTCAAGGCACTGCTGGAAGCGGACGACCGCGTCGCTTCGGTTGTCGACGTCGGAGTGGGACCCGACGACTCGACCGCCTACCCGCACCTGGCCGTCACCGCCGCCCGCAAGGTCGCGGCCGGTGAGGCCGACCGTGCCCTGCTGATCTGCGGCACGGGACTGGGCGTTGCCATCTCCGCAAACAAGGTGCCCGGCATTCGTGCCGTCACCGCACACGACAGCTACTCCGTGGAACGCTCCGTACTCAGCAACGACGCCCAGGTCCTGACTATGGGCCAGCGTGTCATCGGGCTGGAACTGGCCAAGCGGCTGGTCAAGGAATGGCTGGGCTACCGCTTCGACACCACCTCCGCCTCGGCGGCAAAGGTTGACGCGATCGGCTCCTACGAAACGCTGCAGGACGTCGCCGACGACACCGAGACACCCGAACTGAAAGAGGGCTAAGGCCATGACCAGGAACATCGCCGTTATCGGCTCAGGCTACATGGGAGGCGGCATCGCTCAGGTGCTGGCCCTCGCCGGCGCCCGCGTGGCTTTGGCCGACGTGAGCGCCGAGGTAGCAGAAAAGAACCTCAACCGCCTGATCGAGGAGTCCCGCGACTTTGTCCGCGACGGACTGTTCCCGGCCGGCGCCACCGAAACGCTGCAGCAGAATCTGTGGGCTGCTCCGAGCCTGGCCGAAGCCGTGCGGGAAGCTGAGTTCATCGAGGAAGCCGTCCCCGAAGTGCTGGCCATCAAGCACGACACGCTTGCCCAGATCAGCGCCGCCGCCCGCCCTGACGCGATCATCGGCTCCAACACCTCCACCATCTCCATCGGTGACATGGCCTCAGCCGTGACCAACCCGGAGCGGTTCCTCGGCGTCCACTTCAGCAACCCGTCGCCGTTCATCCCGGGGGTCGAGATCATCCCCCACGCCGGCACCGCCGAAGCCACCGTCACCGCCGCCCGCGAACTGGTCCACGAATCGGGCAAGTCCACCGCCGTCGTAAAGGACGTCACCGGCTTCGTGCTCAACCGGCTGCAGTACGCCCTGTTCCACGAGGCCACCCAGCTGGTCGAAGACGGGACAGCCACCGCCGAGGACATCGACACCCTGGTCCGCACCACCTTCGGCTTCCGGTTGCCGTTCTTCGGCCCGTTCGCCATCGCCGACATGGCAGGCCTTGACGTGTACGACTTCTGCTACAAGTCCTTGCAGACCGGCTTCCCCGAACGCTTCGCGACGCCAAAAATCCTCAGCGACCTGGTCTCGCAGGGCAAACTGGGCACCAAGACCGGCGCCGGCTTCCTGAACGTTCCGGCCGAGCGGATTCCTGAACTGATCGCCTACCGCAACAAGGCCTACGTCCTGATGCAGAAGCTCATCGAAGACCTCGGCCCTGCGCCGATCCAATAATTCCAGCCTTCCACTTTCCAAAGGACCCCACGTGTCTGAATTTCCCACCGAAAGAACAGTCATTGTGACCGGCGCCGTGTCCCCCCGGGGCATCGGCCGGGCCACCGTGAACTACCTGGCCGAGCAAGGCTGGAACATCGGCATCATCGACCTGGATGACGCCGCCTGCAAGGCCGTGGCCAAGGAAGTCGCCGACACTTACGGCGTCCAGGCCGCCGGCGCCGGAGCCAACGTCGCCGACGAAGCCTCCGTCCGGTCCGCCGTCGACGAACTCGAAGCAGCCCTGCCCCAGCTCGTGGCCCTGGCCAACGTGGCCGGTGTCAGCTCGCCTGTCCCGTACCTTGAACTCGAGGCTGCGGAATGGGACCGCGTGCTGAACATCAACCTCAACGGTGTGCACTACGCGACCCGGCGGGTCGCCGAGTCGCTCGTGAAGAACGGCATCGGCCGTATCGTGAACATCTCCTCCGTCTCCGCCCAGCGCGGCGGCGGCACCTACAGCAAGACGCCGTACTCCGTGGCCAAGGCCGGTGTCATCGGCCTGACCCGGTCCGTGGCCCGCGAACTCGGCCCGTTCAACATCACCGTCAACGCCATCTCACCCGGCCCCATCGACACGGACATCATGGGCGGCACCCTCACCGAGGAGCGCAAGGCCGCCATGGCCGAGGACCTCGTAGTGAACCGGGTGGGCACGCCGCGCGACATCGCTGCGGCCATCAGCTTCCTCATCAGCGAGGACACCGGCTACATCTCAGGGCAGAC
Source organism: Micrococcaceae bacterium (assembly GCA_025465475.1). Lineage (GTDB taxonomy): Bacteria > Actinomycetota > Actinomycetes > Actinomycetales > Micrococcaceae > Arthrobacter_M. Next base: position 30,474 of record JAODMR010000136.1, on the reverse strand, counting down.
CCTGAATGTCGACGGTGGACTTTACATGCACTAGGAGGACCACCATGGCCCAGCAGCCAGCAAAATGGAATCGGGGACGGTTGCTGTACCTCGCCCTCGGCGTGGTGATCTGCATCGTCGGTGTTGTCCTGATTGCCACCTCCCGCTAGGCATCTGTTCGCTAGGCCGGGGCGCTGTCAGCGCCCCGGCCTTCGGGCGGCATCAGTACGACCATCCGCAGAGCCCGCAGACCAGTTCTACCCGCACGACCAGCTTTACCTGCACGACCCGTTCACTGTGCACGACCCCTTCACTGTGCACGACCCCAGTACGACCTGAAGTATCTAGACCTTCGGCGGAAGCCCATCAGCAGCCGAAACTCAAAGAGGAGTTTTAAATGTCCATTCCCACCAGTCAGGAGTTGCTGGCAAAGCCGGTCCTGAAATCGGCGATCAGCAAGGCGGCCCGTCGGCTGATGCCGATGATCGTCATCCTGTACGTTGTGTCCTTCCTGGACCGCACCAACGTCGGTTTCGCCCAGGCGGCCCTGTCAGCTGACCGCGGCGTCTCGGCCGGGGCCTTCGCCCTGGGCGCCGGCATCTTCTTCATCGGGTACGCCATCTTCGAAATCCCCAGCAACCTGGCACTGCAGAAGGTGGGCGCCAAGATCTGGTTGGCCCGCATCGCCATCACCTGGGGCATCGTGGCAGCCTGTTTCGCCTTCGTGCAGGGCGAAACGTCCTTCATCGTCCTGCGTTTCCTGCTCGGCGTGACCGAAGCGGGTCTGTTCCCGGGCGTCATCATGTACCTGTCCGAGTGGTTCCCCAACAAGGTCCGCGTGCAGATGTTCGCCTTGTTCTACCTGGCGCAGCCCTTCTCCCAGATGATCGGCGGCCCGCTGTCGGGCTGGTTGATCAGCATCGGCGACCAGATCCCCGGACTTGCCGGCTGGCAGGTCATGTTCGCCGTTGAAGGACTGCTTGCCGTCCTGGCAGGAATTGCCTGCCTGTTCTTCCTGATCAACGGACCCCACAACGCCAACTTCCTGGACAAGGACGAAAAGGCGGCGCTGGTCGAGATCATGGATCTCGAGGACAATGTCCGCACCGAAACCGGTCCCAGCGGCGTGTGGGCTGCGATGCGCAACGGCAAGGTCTGGTACTTCACCATCATCTATTTCTGCCTGCAGATTGCCGTCTACGGCGTCACGTTCTACCTGCCCCAGCAGGTTGCTGAACTGACCGGCCAAAAGGTCGGCATCCAGGTGGGCCTGCTGGTGGGTATCCCGTGGTTCTTCGGCATTTTTGCCTGCTACTTCCTCGGACGCGCCGCCACGACGATCCGCCGGCGGCGCACCATGGGCACCGTCCTGTTTCTCTCCACGGGCCTGTGCATCTTCGGCTCCGCCTGGGCAGGCACCAACCACCTTCCGCTGCTTGGCCTGATCTTCATCACGCTCGCTGTGTGCAGCTTCCTCGCCGTGGGTCCGATCACCTGGTCCTACCCGACGGCGTTCCTGACCGGCGCGGCCGCCGCTGCGGGCATCGGCCTGATCAACTCCCTGGGTAACCTGGGTGGTTTCGTGGCCCCAATCCTGCGCACGACAGTCAATGACATGACCGCCTCGGATACCGGCTCGGCCGGTGTGTATGCCCTGGGTGTGCTGCCGTTCCTGGCGGCGCTGATGATGTTCCTGACGCGAAACTTCAAGCGCAACAAGGCTGACGAACTGCTCTAGCAGGCATGGAGGAAGGAGTGAGGAAAATCGTCATGGTCGAGACCGGGCAACCCGGCGTCACCTGGATTGGCGTCAGCACCAAGATGTACCTGGGCTATGACGCCAGCCTCGCGTGGCTTCGGCAGGTGCGCGACATTGTTGCACACCGACCGGAACTGGTGTCCGGGGGACCGGTCCAGCTGTTCCTCATTCCTTCCTTTCCCGTGCTGGACGCCGCAAGGGCGCTCCTGGCGGACGTGCCCGTACACCTTGGAGCGCAGAACTGTGCCTGGGGGGACGGGCCGCTGACCGGGGAGGTCAGCCCAGCCATGTTGGCCGAACTGGGCGTTCGCCTGGTCGAAATCGGCCACGCCGAACGCCGCATGCAGTTTGCCGAAGACGACGCGGTGGTGGCCCGCAAGGCCGCCGCCGCGTTGGCAGCCGGCCTGACCCCGCTGCTGTGTGTGGGCGAACCCGAGCGCAGCACCCCTGAGGAGGCCGCTGCCTTCTGCGCCCGCCAGGTGCTGTCCGCGCAGGTGGACCCGGCGTCGGTCATTCTCGCCTACGAACCGGTGTGGGCCATCGGGGCGCCGGCTCCCGCGCCGGCCGACTATGTCAATGCCACCATCACTGCGCTGCGCGGCGAACTTAAAGCCACCCCCGCCGAGAAGGTGCAGGTGGTGTACGGAGGCAGCGCCGGCCCCGGCCTGCTGAACCAGCTCGACGCCGCGGACGGCCTGTTCCTTGGTCGCTTTGCCCACGACCCGGCGAACCTGGGCAAGGTGCTGGACGAGGCCCTAACCCGTCCGCGCTAACGGTCCGGCCGTAACAACGGACCGACTAACAACGGACCACCTCTAACGAACAGCAAGCGGGACAACCCGCCAGCGAGATCGGCCCGGCACAGGGCCCCGACAGGACTGGAGTGCACCATGCGGATTGTGGTTATCGGAGCGACGGGTCACGTTGGCGGCTACCTGGTTCCACGGCTGGTCCGCGCCGGGCACGACGTCCTCGCCGTCAGCCGGGGCACCCGCGAGCCCTATCACCCCGACCCCGCCTGGGCGCACGTCACGCGGATCCAAGCGGACCGCACAGCCGAGGACGCCGACGGAACCTTCGCCGGACGAATCGCCAGCCTGGCGCCCGACGTCGTCATCGACATGCTTTGCTTCACCCCCGCATCCGCACAGCACCTGGTGGACGGACTGCGTGGACGCATTCAACTCCTGGTGCACTGCGGAACCATCTGGGTGCATGGACCGGCCACTGAAGTCCCCGTCCGGGAAGACGCCCCACGCCGCCCGTTCGGCGCGTACGGCACGGGAAAGGCCGCCATCGAGCAGTTGCTCCGGCACGAGTGGCAGCAGAACGGCTTCCCCTCCATCGTGCTGCACCCGGGACACATCAGTGGCCCTGGCTGGCCGATCATTAATCCTGCCGGCAACCTTGACCTGGGCGTCTGGAACGCGCTGGCGACCGGCGCGGAACTCCCGCTGCCCAACTTCGGGCTGGAAACGGTCCACCACGTGCACGCCGACGACGTCGCCCAGGCTTTTGAACGCGCCGTAACGGCCCCGGAGCCGGCCCTTGGGGAAAGCTTCCACGTCGTCTCGGACCGGGCCATCACACTGCGCGGTTTCGCCGAAGCCGTGGCCGGCTGGTTCGGCCAAACCGCCAACCTGCGCTTCCTGCCTTTTGCCGACTTCGCCTCCACTGTCGGCGCTAAAGCCTCGGAGGCCACGAAGGAACACATCGCCCGCAGCCCATCCATGAGCATCGCCAAGGCCCGCCAGGTGCTCGGCTACGAGCCGCGCTACACCTCGCTGCAGGCTGCGGCGGAGGCGGTTGCCTGGCTGCAGGCAAACGGCCGGCTCGCACCGACGGTTCCGCCTATTTCCGCTGACCTCTATCCGTCAGCCTAGGCACTCGCCGCCCTAGGCACTCGCCGGCTCAGGCGATTTCCTTGCCCATCCATTCGCCGGGGTTGTCCTTGCGGGCGCGTTCCATGGCGGCTTCTTCCATTTCGCGGATCCGCTTGGCGCCCATGAAAAAACGGATGATGAGCAGCACAGCAACGGCCCACGCCACCACAACTGCGGCGATGATGAGTACGATTTCCACTGCGGCTTGCTCCTTGAGGGGTGAATTCCTGCAGACGACGTTGGGAATCACCGGGCCCGCTGCATAGTTACCACCATCGGACGGATCATCCCGACGGTAAGCGCAGCGGGCAGGTTTTTGGAATTAATATGCCAACACCTCCTATTTTGCCATGTCCGACGGGTGACGCCTTCCGCAATGGCCGCCGCTCCGGACCCGTCGGAACGGCCGGAAGTTGCTATCGTCAAAGCAGAACCAAACGCAGGTCGGCGGGAGCCGAACCGCAACCCAAAGGATTCCCATGAAGCGCGCACGACTTTCCCTGTTGGCCCTCTTTGCCGCCACCGTCGTTGGCCTGTCGGGCTGCGGCTCAACCTCATCCTCAGCCGGCAGCAGCGCCCCGGCCGGCGGAACCGACACCTCGCTCAGCGATGTGCAGTCCGCCGGAGTCCTCAAGGTGGGCACTGAGGGAACGTACCGGCCTTTCACCTTCCACGAGGGTGGCAGCGGAGACCTGACCGGCTACGACGTCGACATCATCAACGCGGTGGCCAAGAAGCTGGGCGTCAAGACCTCCTTCCAGGAAACCCAGTTCGATGCCATCTTCGCCGGACTGGAAGCCAAGCGTTTCGATGTGGTGGCCAACCAGGTGTCCATCACCGATGAGCGCAAGGCCAAATACGAGTTCTCCGAGCCGTACACCGTCAGCACCGGTGTCATTGTCACCAAGGCCGATGACACCTCAATCACCTCCTTTGACAGCCTGAAGGGTAAGACAACAGCACAGTCCCTGACCAGCAACTGGTACAAGCTGGCCCAGTCCAGCGGGGCGAACGTCGAACCGGTCGAGGGCTGGGCACAGTCCATCACATTGCTCAAGCAGGGCCGGGTCAACGCCACCATCAACGACAAACTGACCTTCCTGGATTACCAGAAGACGGACAACGACACGAGCATCAAGATCGCTGCCGAAACGACCGACAAGTCGCTGAGCGCCTTCGCCTTCCGCAAGGGATCCACCACGTTGACTGACGCCGTGGATAAGGCCCTGTCAGAACTTGCCGCCGACGGCACGCTCACGACCCTCTCCACCAAGTACTTCGGTGCCGATGTCAGCAAATAACCCTGCCACGCCGGCCGGGGGAGCAACGGCGTGAGCGTTAATTGGGACCTGGTGTGGAGTTCCCTGGGACCGATGCTGATCGGGGCCATTCAGGGAACCATACCGTTGGCCCTGGCCTCCTTTGTGCTGGGACTGGTGCTGGCATTGGCCGTCGCGTTGATGCGGTTGAGCAGGTACCGGGTGGTCGCGGCCATCGCGCGTGCCTACGTGTCCATCATCCGCGGGACACCCCTGCTGGTTCAGCTGTTTGTCATCTTTTACGGGCTTCCCTCGATCGGGGTGACCATCAGCCCGTGGCCCAGCGCCATCATCGCGTTCTCCCTGAACGTTGGTGGTTACGCAGCGGAAGTGATCCGGGCCGCCATCCTGTCGGTGCCCAAAGGCCAATGGGAAGCAGGGCACACCATCGGCATGTCACGGCGTCAGACCCTGGTACGTGTCATCCTGCCTCAGGCAGCCCGGGTGTCAGTGCCGCCGCTTTCCAACACCTTTATCAGCCTGGTCAAGGACACGTCCCTGGCCTCGTTGATTTTGGTGACCGAGCTGTTCCGGCAGGCACAGCAGGTCGCCGCCTTCAGCCAGGAGTTCATGCTCCTGTACCTGGAAGCGGCAGTTATCTACTGGATCATCTGCCTGGTGCTCTCAAGCGGCCAGTCACTGTTGGAGAAGAGGCTGGGCCGTTATGTCGCACACTGAACCTGCCGCCGGAGCGACGGACGCCCCGGTGCTCGAAGTGCGGGGACTGCGGAAGTCCTTCGGTGACCACACGGTGCTCAAATCCATCGATCTCACTGTCCGCCGTGGCCAGGTGGTCGCCCTGATCGGTCCATCCGGTTCCGGCAAGACTACAGTCCTGCGTTGCCTGAACGGATTGGAAGTTCCCGACGCCGGCACGGTGGAAGTTGCCGGAGAAGTCCGGGTCGACTTCGCCGCAGCACCCTCCCGAGGCCAACTGGCAGCGCTGCGGGACCGCTCCGCCATGGTCTTCCAGCATTACAATCTCTTCCCGCACCGGACAGTGTTGGAAAACATCATCGAAGGCCCCGTCCAAGTACAGCGCCGGCGCCGGGCGGAGGCCGAGGCAGAGGCACTATCGCTGCTAGGACGGGTGGGATTGGCCGATAAACGGGACAGTTACCCGTTTGAACTCTCCGGGGGGCAACAGCAGCGGGTAGGCATCGTCCGGGCCCTGGCCCTGCGTCCGCAACTGCTCCTCTTCGACGAGCCGACTTCCGCCCTCGACCCTGAACTGGTGGGCGACGTGCTCACCGTCATCAAGGAACTGGCGGACGAAGGCTGGACCATGCTGATCGTGACGCACGAGCTGGCCTTCGCCAGGCAAGTGGCCAACGAAGTGATCTTCATGGACGGAGGGGTAGTGGTCGAGCGCGGCCATCCGGACACCGTGCTGCGGGCCCCCAGGCAGGAGCGCACCAAACAGTTCGTCGACCGCCTGCTGAACCCCTTCTAAGGAACGGCCTGCCTTCACAGGTACGGGTCCGTAATAGTGCGCAGGGCCAATAGGGCCCTGCGCAACTGGGCGTACTGACGCTTGCCCAGGGCCGCCGCCCACTCCGCCTCAACGGCTGACACCGCTTGGGCGGCAATGGGCAGGGCCGCCAATCCCCGTTCGGCGACTTCCACCCTCCGGGCGCGTGCGTCAGCCGGGTCAGAAACCCTCCGCACGTAGCCCGCTTCCTCAAGCATCTGCACCAAAGTGCTCGCCGTTTGCTTGGTTATTTGCGCCCGCTCCGCCAGTTCCGTGACTCGGGTTCCTTCCGGGTCGATGCGTTGAAAAACCCGCGCCTGTGCTGGCGTAATGTCACCAAAACCGGCACTGGCCAGGGCATCGAAAACACGGGCCTCCAGTGCTCGGTACGGGATGTAGAGCAGGAGACCGGTGTTGACCTCTGCAGCGGTGTGCGGGGGATCGGCTGGCATAAAAACCTCTGGACATTAGTCAGGATTGCACACGCAAGACATCCTCCTTCCGCTGGGTCGGGTTCACCCGATGCCCACGCAGGCGGCGCGTGTAGCCGCGGACCGGGTCTGGAGCAAGGCCTTTCCTTTCCAGGCGCGACGGCGTTTGGCGATGGTGCAACTAAGTGCCACTGACTGTGCGTGGCAGGCAGGACACGGCGGCAAGGGACGCGAGGTTCGGGGATCCATCGCCGCCCTGCTGTTCCTGCTTACCGGTCGAACCGCCCTGGTACCCGAACTGAGTGGGTCCGGATTGGCGCTGCTCCCATTTGCTGCAGGAGGCACCACATGAACATGGTGAGCCAGACCGCCGCATTGATGGTCGCCCTCACCCTGATCGCCGTGTTTGTCCTTGAGGCGTTCTTTAGCACTTGGAGCCTTTGGGGTGTGGCACTGAGGCGACCGGGAGCTGGGCAAGGGGAGCCCAGGGGTGCAGACGGCCCCCACCCGCCGGGCGCAGCCCTTTAGAGTGGAGGAATGGAAAACCCCGCGACGCCCGACGCCGCCCCGACCGAATCCGAGGCCACGGAGGTTGCTTCCGAAGCCCCGGCACACCCCGCCGATTCCTCCACACTGAAGCTGCCGGAAGCGGAAGCGGCTGAGCTGGCGCAACTGCAGGAGCTGGCGCGCTCCTATGCCATCGGCACGTCCTTCGCCGGATGGGACGGGTCGGAACGCACGGTCAGCGCAGGAACGCTGCGCCTGTTGCTCGCCGCGCTGGGCGTCGAGGCCGGCAGCCCCGAGGCAACGCGGAAGGCATTGAGCCGCCATGAGGACGATGCGTGGCGGCGACCCCTGCCGCCGGTCGTCGTGCTGCAGGAAGGGCAGCAGCCCCAGATCCCCGTCAATGCCCCCGAGGGGGACACCGTCACGGTGAGGCTGCGCGCCGAGGACGGCACCGACCTTGCCCTGGACGCAACATCGGCCGAGACCCGCCCCATTGACGGAATGGCCGTCACGCGAACCGCCTTTGACCTGCCGGGAGGGCTGGACCTCGGCTGGCACACCCTGCACGCCCAGGTGGGTGATGCGGCGCACGAGTGCTCGGTTGTGGTAACCCCGCGCCGCCTGGCAACCGGCCCGGGCCCCGGGGACGCCCGCAGCTGGGGCCTGATGGCACAGCTGTACAGTGTCCGGTCGACCCGATCATGGGGCCTGGGGGACTACGCCGACTTGGCGGACCTGGCCGCGTTTTCCGGCAATCAGCTGGGCGCAGGGTTCCTCCTGGTCAACCCGATGCACGCCACCGCGCCACTGCCCCCGGTTGAACCCTCGCCCTACCTGCCCACCACGCGGCGCTTTTTCCACCCCATGTACCTGCGCATCGAGGACATCCCGGAGATGGGTTACCTGCCCGCCCAGGATCGGGCCACAGTCGAGGAACTGGCTGCTGCGCGGCAGGAGGAAAACTCCAACGCCGAACTGCTGGATCGGGATGGCACCTACGCGGCGAAGCTTGAGGCGCTGAACCTGCTTTTCCGCGTACCCCTCAGCCTCGCGCGGCAGCAGCAGTTCGAGGCGTACTGCGCTGAACAGGGGCAGGGACTGGAGGACTTCGCCCTGTGGTGTGCCTTGTCCGAGGAATTGGACCCGGATGCGCCCGAATGGGAGCAGGCGTCACACCCCGGAACGCCGTTCGCAATGCAGCAACGCAGCCGCCTGGCGGAACGGATCCGGTTCCATTCCTGGCTGCAGTGGCTGTGCGACGGGCAGCTGGAGTCCGCACAACGAGCCGCTGAGGCTGCAGGCATGCCGATCGGCGTGGTCCATGACCTGGCGGTTGGTGTGCAGGGCGCGGGAGCTGACGCCTGGACACTGCAGCACGTCCTGATGAACGGCGTGACGGTCGGCGCCCCGCCGGATATGTTCAACCAGCAGGGCCAGAACTGGGCCCAGCCGCCCTGGCATCCCGACAGGCTGGCAGCTGCGGGCTACGTGCCCTTCCGGGACATGCTCCGGAATATCCTGCGGCATGCCGGAGGAATCCGTATTGATCACATCCTGGGCCTGTTCCGTCTCTGGTGCATCCCGGCCGGCCGGGATCCCGTGGAAGGTGCCTACCTCAATTACGACCACGAGGCGCTCATCGGCATCCTGGCACTGGAAGCACAACGCGCCAACGCCGTCGTCGTCGGAGAGGACCTTGGCACCTTTGAACCGTGGGTCCGCGACTATCTGGCACAGCGAGGCATTTTCGGCACGTCCATTCTCTGGTTCGAGCGGAACGAAGGCCGGCCCCTGAGTCCCGAGGAATACCGCCAGCAGTGCCTCACCAGCGTCAACACCCATGACCTGCCGCCCACCGCGGGTTACCTGGCGCACGAACATGTCGCCCTGCGGGAAAAGTTGGGACTCCTGGGCCGGCCGGTCGAGGAGGAACGCGAAGCCGACGCCGAGGACCAGGAGGCGGTGCTTTCGCTGGTCCGCAGCCGCGGGCTGCTGACCGACGAAGCGGCCGCCGGACCCGATGCGGTCCAGCACACCGTCGAGGCGCTCTACTCCTTCGTGGCGCAGACCCCCTCGTCCCTGCTGGGCGTGGCGTTGGTTGATGCGGTGGGGGAGCGGCGGACGCAGAACCAGCCCGGCACCAGTGACGAGTACCCGAACTGGCGCATTCCCCTGGCAGGACCGGACGGTAAGGCGGTTCGGTTGGAAGACCTGCCCGGCAACCCCCGGGTGGCAGCACTGGCCAGCGCGGTCCTGGCCCCCGCGCCCAACGCTCCGGAATCCCCTGCCCCCGCCTCCCGTGCCTGAGGATTTGCTGCTCGGCGGCCGCTACCGGGTAGGGGCCGTGCTGGCTCATGGCGGCATGGCCGTTGTGCACCGTGCATGGGACGACGTCCTGGGCCGCGACGTGGCAGTGAAACTTTTTCCGGTCCCGGACGGGGATACCGATGCCCTGCGCCGGTATGAGGCGGAAGTTGCCCTGTTGGCAACGGTCGGCCACCCCCACCTGGTGACCCTGCTCGACGCCGGAACAGATGACGTCGCAGGGAAGGCACGCTCCTACCTGGTTATGGAACTCATCGACGGCCCGGACCTGCGGACCCGATTGCAGTCCGGACCGCTGGCCGCCGACGACGTCGCAGCAGTGGGCGCAGGTGTCGCCTCGGCACTGGCCTACATCCACGGCCGGGGCATCCTGCACCGGGACGTGAAGCCGGCCAACATCCTGCTGCTGCCGCAGCCCGTGGGGCAACCGGTGCATCCAAAGCTCACCGACTTCGGCATCGCCCGCAGCACGGCCGGCACCAGACTGACTGCGACCGGCGCCATGATGGGCACCGCGGCCTACCTCAGTCCCGAGCAGGTGACCGGCGCGGCCGTCGGGCCGGCCAGCGACGTCTACTCGCTGGGCCTGGTGCTGCTGGAAGCCCTCACCGGGAAAACGGAGTATCCCGGCAGCCCCGTGGAGTCAACCGTGGCGAGGCTGCACCGATCGCCGCTTGTGCCGGAAGCGCTCGGAACCACGTGGACCACGCTGTTGACTGCGATGACTGCCCGGAGCCCGGAGGACCGACCCACGCCGCAGGACGTCGCCATCCGGCTTGGCACTTTCCCCGCGCACCACCTCACCCGGACGGCGGTTCTGCCGGTGACGCCGGCCATGGCGCGGGTGCCGCCCGTTCCGGCCGTGCCCCCGGCGACGTCAGTCCAGCCGCCAGCCCGATCAGCAGCCGCAGCCGCCAGAACGCCGTCACCCGGAAGGCCGTCACTCGGAACGCCGCCGCCCGGAACGCCATCGCGTCGCCGGTGGCGTACCCGGATCGTCCTGCCGGCAGCGGCCGTGGCCGCCGTGGCCGGACTCGCGCTGTTGGTGCCGATCCTGGGTGCGGAGCCAGTGGACCGTTCCGCCAACCAGCCGACTACTTCCGTGGAACAGACCCCCACCCTTGGGACGTCGTCCGGTTCTGCCACTCCTGCATTGACCGAAGAATCCACTCCTGCGTTGGACGAAAGCGCCACTCCGGCACCTGTTGATAGTGCGGCTGATACAACGATGACATCCCTACAGGATCAGGCAGTTATCGGGGCGAACCTGCCGGCGGAGCAGCCGGCGGTGGATCCAGCGGTTACTGGTCCTGCTGCCGGTGGGGAAGCGGTTCCGGTCCCACCAGGCCCGGCGACCGGAAATGGAAACGGTAACGGCGCCGGTGATGGAAACGGTAATGGCGCCGGCAAGGATAATGGCAAGGGCCCCGGTGCGGGCAACGGCAAAGGCGCCGGCAACGGAAACGGCAACGGCAACGGAAAGTCGAAGGGCTAACGACGTGCAGAACACCATCGCCAGGTGCGCCAACTGCGGAACGGCCAACCGGGTGCCGGCCGCCGCTGCCGGTTCACCACGGTGCGGAAAATGCAGACAGCCATTGCCGTGGGTCGTCGACGCAGCTGATGCGGACTTCGCGGCGATCGTCGAAGAAGCACGTTTACCGGTACTGGTGGATTTCTGGGCGACCTGGTGCGGGCCATGCCGCAGGGTGAGCCCTGTCCTTCAACAGTTGGCCTCCGAGATGCCGGGGGAGCTCAAACTGGTCAAAGTCGACGTCGACCGTTCACCGGGGCTGTCGGCTCGGTTCGACATTCAAGCGGTGCCCACGCTGATGGTCATCGCCGGGGGCAAGGTCGTTGCCCGGCAGGCGGGGGCAGCCCCGGCCCCGGTTCTTCGTCGTTGGCTGTCAAACGCCATCGCCAGGTAAAATCGGCGCCGTCCAGTCGCCTCGCGAACTCTCGCGGGACCGCCTAGGGACCCGCGCGATGAGGCTTGAAGTAACCGGGCTTGGAGCGACCAGGCTTGGAATGACCAGGCCGCCGGGTTCCGTCGGCTAGGCTGCGGCCTGGCCCCTGTAAGAAACGGAGACCTCGTCGATCGTTGCCCAGTCGGCGTCGTCCGTCACCATACGCGCCGCGAAGCGCCGGGCGGACCGCAGGTCAGAGCAAACCTCGACCCGCGGACTGCCGCAGTACGCGTTGAAGAAAGTGACGTGGAATTCGGACAGGGTTGGCTCATTGCCCAGGAGCTGAAAACTTTCCATGTCCCCATGCTGCCCGGGGGCACCGACAATATGCTTTTCAGGACCGGACCAACAGTTCCTCCAACTGCTCATATCCTTGACGCACTCCGTTCTCCATGCCGCTGGAGACCATGCCATCCCTGGCCTCCATGCTCGGGTAGACGGCGTGTATGTGCAGGCGGGTCCGGTCGCCGTCCAGGCGTTCAAACTGCAGGGACTCGATGCTCACCACATCAGGGAACCCTTCGAACTCGAACGTTTGGATGGCGAAGTCGTTGTCCCGGACCACGTGGAAGACGCCGCGGAAGGCGAAGCTGCCGCCCTTGCCGTCATGGTGGATGTAGCGATACCTTCCGCCGGTGCTGAAGTCATGCTCCAGCAACTCCATTTCGTAGCCCCTCGGCCCCAGCCACTGACGGTATAGCTCCGGATCCCGGTGCGCCCGAAAGACCGCCTCCACAGGAAAGTCGAACTCCCGTTCGATGTCCACGTAGGGAAGGGCGTCAGGGGCGATGACACTGACTGCGTTGCTCATTGTGGTTCCTCTTCCTCGAGGGCGACGGCATCTGTCGCCGCCATTTTTTGCAACAGGGCGTCCAGCGAGCGGAAGCTCCGTTCCGCCTCCAGACGATAGGTATCGATCCACGCGGTCATGCGTTCCAGCGCCGCAGGGTCTAGGTGCACGGGGCGACGCTGCGCGTCCCTGGTGCGGGTGACCAAACCCGCCGACTCCAGCACCCCAATGTGCCGGGAGATGGCCTGCTTGGTGATGGGAAAAGGCTCAGCCAGTTCGTTCACGGTGGCCGGTCCCCGGCTTAGGCGGGCGACGATTCGACGGCGCACCGGATCTGCCAGGGCCAGGAAGGCACGGTCCAAGGCATCCTCGGTACTACTCTGATCCACCGCGCCTACCTTCCGGGGTTCCTTCGCCGCGCCACGTTATTCAACTGATTAGTTGGTAAACCGATACGTTTATTATAGCTCCCGCTGCTTTCCTTCCGTCAAGGAGAAAACGGGAAGAACTGCCCAAAGTACGTAACAGCACGGAAGCGGTAGTCCGGCGTCACCGGAAGGATTGAGCCATCAGCAGCCGCTCCATTCACCCAGGAAAGGCGGCGTCCCATGGGGACCGGATTGAGTGCACCGACGGACCCGCTGGCCGGTGTCCGGGAGATGCTCACCGGTCGCTCAGGATGCCCATCGCCGACCCTGCTGGCTGATCCCTACGCCTCTACCGTGCGGTTGAAGCGGGGATTCAGCCACTTGCAGGTCCCCGCCATGCCGGACCCTGATGAGCGCACGGTGTACCTGCCGCTGTATGAGCAGGTCTCGACGGCGGTCACTCTTGAGGTCCTGCGGCGACGGTACTGCAGGATCTGCCCGGGTGATGGAGGCCTGCAACCGGTTCCCCTCGAGCTGATCGAGGTCAGTTTGGCCCTGCTCCATTTGGCCATCCGCGACGACCTGCAGACGGCCCGATACCATCGCTGCCCGGTCCTCGCCGGTCACCTGGAGGCTTGGCTTCTTAAGACCACGACTATGCTGGAGTCGGTGCGGACGTTGCACCGCGGCACGACCATACCACCGGCAGACGGCGACGTGGCTGCCGGCATCGTCCTGCAGCCGGTGATCGCGGGGCAAATGGTCCCGGATCAATCGCTCGCTGCCTGAAGCGCCAGCCTCGCCTGAAGCGCCAGCCTCCCTGAAACCTGCTGGCCTCCGCTGCCGTCCCGTGGCACTCTTAAGCCCGGCGAACGGATCCTGTATGACTCTTCGGCAGTTCTACGGTGTGCTGGCCACTACGGCGGCACTGGTGGCATTGGTGCTGGTCAATGTCGACTGGTCGCCATCAGCCGTGGGTGATCCGGCGCGTACCCTGTTCCTTAACGCCCAGGGAGTCCTGCGCTGGAGCCAAAGCTCCGACCGGGTGCCGTTTTCCGTTCCTGAGCTCCTGATGTTCCTCGCCGTAGGGCTCGCCTTCGTTGCCGCCGGCGTCGTGGCGTGGCACAGCAGACCCAACCGCAACCCCGGGCTGCTGTTGGTGATCTCGGGGTGGATGTGGCTTGCGGCGGGCTTGCGTCTGTCCAGCAATCCGCTCGCCTTCACCGTCGGTGTGACCCTGACCCTGATGTACCAGCCGCCGCTGCTGCAACTGGCCCTGAGCTTTCCCGGCGGCGTACTGCGCAGCAGGTGGGAGAAACGGTTCGTGGCGTTTTTCTTCGCGTCCTGGCTGTTCATCGCTGTCGCCGGCTGGGCCTTTTTCGACCCGCGTGAACAGATTCCCGGGAAAGTTTCAAGCTCCCAGAACCTGTTCCTGCTCTGGAACAGTGCGGAAATCACCGACCGGATCGGCAACGCGGCCCGGGTATTCCAGATTTGTGTGGGGCTGGCAGTGGTGGCCGTCCTGGTGGCACGGTGGCGTTCCGGAACGCCCGCCTACCGGGCGTCATTCCTGCCCCTGTGGCTGGCGGTCATTCTGAAGACCGCCGCGACCATCTGGGTTTCCCTGGCAGTGGTCCAGCTGTCCGGAACGCTCTCGTCCCAAGCCCTGCTGTGGCAATATCCGGCGACGGCGGTGGTTCCGTTTGCGGTGTTGTTCGGGTTATGGCGTTACCGCTTTGCCAGGGGCACCCTTAGCGAGGTCATGGTGGAAATTGGAGCTGCCCCGGTCAGCGACCGGTTGATCCAGGTCCTGCGCCGTTCCGTGCATGACCCCACCCTGGCCCTGTGGCGCTGGTCCGCCGAGAAGGAGCAGTTCCTTGATGGTGACGGGCGTCCGCAGGTCCTTCCCAACGGCACCTCGGGCAGGGCCGCCATGGTCCTGGAACGCAGCGGCACACCTTTCGGCGCCCTGGTTTTTGACGAAACCCTGCAGGACCAGCCGGAACTGCTCGCCGCACTCAGCAGCGCCACTGCCCTCACCCTGGAAAACCAGCACATGGAGCAGCAGTTGCGTGAACAGCTGATCGAGGTTCGACGCTCGCGGGAACGCATCGTGACGGCAGGGGACGACCGGCGAAGGCAGCTGGAGCGGGATCTGCACGACGGCGCCCAGCAGCGCCTTGTCGCTGTGACCATGGCGTTGGCCAGGGCACGGCGGCTGCAGGATCCGGAGGACATGCGCTTCCTGGTGGAGCAGGCGGGCCAGGAACTTAACGAGGCCCTGGCCGAGCTGCGGGAGTTGGCACGCGGCGTGTACCCGCCATCAATGCGCGAACGCGGCCTGCTCGGCTCCGTCACGGCGCTGGCCGAACGCTCGGCAGTGCCCATCAAGGTCAACGCCAACCTTCCGACGCGACCACCACCGACGGTGGAGCTGGCGGCCTACTTCATCTGCGCGGAAGCCGTCACGAATGCCGTCAAGCACGCCGAGGCCACGTCCATGACCATTTCGCTGACCAGTAGTGCGGAGGAACTCGCCATGACCATCACCGACGACGGACGGGGCGGCGCCGCGTTCGGTCCTGACGGTGGCCTGCTCGGTCTCACTGACCGGGCAGCAGCTCTCGGCGGAGTGCTCACCGTGACGAGCCCACCGGGCAAGGGAACCAGGATCACCGCCGTCCTGCCCTTCGTCAGCGACCCGGAGGAAGGTCTGCCATGACGCTGCGCGTAGCAATTGCCGACGATTCTGCCCTGCTGCGGCGGGGCCTTGCGACCCTGCTGGCCTCGGAAGGCCTCGACGTCGTTGGCGAGGCGTCCGAAGCGCAGGGCCTGCTCCGCCTGGTCGCCGAACACCGGCCCGACGTGGCTGTGGTGGACATCCGGATGCCACCGTCCTACACCGTTGAAGGTATCCGCGCGGCCGAACAGATCCGCCGGGAACATCCGGAAACCGGGGTCCTCCTGCTCTCCCAATATGTCGAAACGGACAACGCGATGGCCCTGCTGAGCAACGGGGCCCGCAGCCTGGGCTACCTGCTGAAGGAACGCGTGTCCGATGTGGACGAGTTCCTGGACGCCCTGCAGCGGGTTGCCACCGGAGGCACCGCCATCGACCCGGACCTGGTGACCCGCATGGTGTCACGGCCCCGGGCGGGGGACCGCTACAGCCAGGAACTGTCCAGCCGCGAAAAGGACGTACTGGCGCTGATGGCCCAGGGCCGCACCAACACGGGCATCGCTTCGGCACTGTTCATGGGGGAGCGGACCGTCGAGGCGCACGTGCGCAGCATCTTCCTTAAGTTCGGGCTGCATCCCGAACCGGAGGATCACCGGCGGGTGCTCGCTGTCCTGACCTACCTCCGCGCCGGCCACGACCACGGGCCCTGAGGCCGGGCGGCGGGAGGGGTCGATGTTCAGGACGCCATGCCCGCCGGCACCCGGGACTGCAACTCGGAGCGAAGCAGCTGACTCAGCTGAAAACCCGGTTCCATGCCAAACGTGTCCTGGCAGAGGTTGCGGTAGCGACGGTAGGACCGTTGGGCCCCGTTGAAATTGCCGGCGGCCAGTTCAGCGCGGACCAGCAGGACCACTGAGCGCTCCCGCAGCGGTTCCAGGTTGGCTGCCGCAAGCGCGGCAACCTCGGCGGTTCCCGTGTCGCCCCCGGCGAGGGCTCGCTCGGCCGCTTCGTCCAGGGCAGTGACCCGCAGGTGCCGGAAACGCTCCTGCTCACCGAGTACCCAGTCCTCGTACCAGCCGGGCAACAGTTCAGCGGTCCGCAACTGCTCCAGTGGCAGCGGCCCCCCGTGGCTGTGCACCAGGGAGTGCTGGAGTCGGTGTAGGTCCACCGACACCGAGGGGTCAAGGGCCAGGGGGTCCTCCACGCTTCGCAGCAGGCCGGGGAGTTCGTGGGCCACGTGCCACAATGCCACGCGTAGGCTGGCGGCAGCCTGGCTGTCGCTGCTGTCGGGCCACAGCAAACCGGCGACAGCAGTCCGTGGCCGGGGGCCAAAGAGAGCCAGTGCGGTGATCAGCCGACGTTGACGGCTGGCCACGCGCACCGGTTGCCCGAAGTGTCGCAGCTGCCAGCAGCCCAGAAGATTCAGAGACCAAGAAGTTTCGGGCATTTTGCCGGATCCTTTATATCTAGCGTGTTGGTGTGCCGGGACTGATGTAGCGCCGGCAGTGGGGCGGTGTCGTCGAGCGTTATGGTTGCGTGGTCGACGACGGACCGTCGGGGCGGCGGCAGCGGCAGGAGCCTGTTGTCGCCGGTTTCCGCCTGCCAATCGGCCGGTACGGAAACCTGGATGATGTGTCCTTCCAGTGTGGAAGCAGCCCCGAACGGGCGCTTCCGTGCTGCCACTGAGCAGCCGGAAGTTGTTGATTGAAGCTGTCCTCCGCCCCGGAGATTGCACGCCTGTGGCACATCGACGCAGGCACACACGAACGGCGGAGGAACCTGGGGTTCCTCCGCCGTCGTTGAATGCGCGCCTGTCGACGCGTCGCCGTCGTGCCTAGTTCACGTACACCCACGGAACGCCGAGGTAGTTGGCGGAGCCATCACTGAAGTTCAGCTGGGCGGTGGAGCCGCCGCCGCGGGCGTAGACGTACAGGGAGGCCGTGACCCGCAGGTACGCCTGGTCCGCTCCGAGCAGGTCAGAGTAGTAGATGTTGCGCCAGCCATCGAAGCGGTCATTGACGTTGATGTTGTCATCGCTGACATCAAAGACGTTGGCAGTGCCGGTGGCCTTGTAGTTGTACTGGTAGCCCACGGCCGACAGGTCAATCCGCGCATGCGCTTCCTTGGAATCCCAGAACCCGTCATCGGCCTTGACGATGTAGAAGCCGTTGAAGGGTACCGAGACGGAGTGGGAGTAGTTGCGGTTCTCCGGGGCCCGGTAGGTGAACCACCAGTCCATGTAGACGGTGAACGATCCGGCGCCGGTACCGAACAGGCCCGACCCGGAACCGTTGGCGACGACCGAGGCGTCAATGTTGCCGGGGTTGTAGCCCTGCCAGTAGACCGTGCCGTCGGAGCCGTGCAGCGTGCCGTAGTAGGGAGTGAGCCAACCGACCGCTGCTGCGCTCGCGGTCAGGGCGGCCCCAACACCTGGATGGACTGAGGTCTGTTCCAAGGAAGAAGAGATGGATGACAATTCCTTGCCCAGCGAGGCAACCAGCGAACGGGTCTCCTCCGCCTGCTCCTCATGGGAGCGTTCTTGCGACTTGAACGCTTCGCCCAGCTCGCCTGGCAGGCTGTCCTGCAGCTGCGACAGCCGGCTCTGTCCCTTGCTCTCGAGCTCACGCAGGCGGCTGGCCTGCGTGGTCTGCAAACGGATGACCTCCTCGCGGCGTTCGGCCACGAGCTGTTCGAGGACTTTGTCCGTTTCGGTCTTGATCTTTTTCATGGTCAGGCTTTCCTTTTTCTGCTGGAAGGTGAAGTACCGCTGGAAGTGGCTTGTGGGCCTGAAGGGGAGGCGGTGATTCCACGATAGGAAGTGCCGGATTATCAATCCGTTACCGTTTTGAGCGAAGGCTTCTGGGGCTCCCCGGAACGGGTCACCGGCACGCTGCCGGCCTCTTCGACGGCGACGGTCGTTGCGGTGCCGTCGGCTCCACGGGCCGCCTGTCCGTTCGGAGAGCCGACGGTGGGAGGGGTACCTGAGGCGGCTGGAACCGCCGACGTCGGTACCTCCAGCGCACTGAACGGGCGGAAGGTGGTGGCGGCATTACCCTGTTGCGCGCCGAGGATGCCCAGCAGCATGGCGGTCATGGCTGGCACGTCCTCATCCATGCCGCTGTGTGACGTGGCGCCACACCGCAGGAACGCCGGGGAGTCTGTGGGAGACCAGGAGAAGGCCGCGTTTGACGCCCGCCAGAGGGCAAGGTGGGGATTTTCCAACACGTGCCGCTGCAGGCCCAGCAGCCGCGTCTCCCGAACGTCCTCCAGTCCACGCGAGACAAGGAAGAGCAGCGACTTTTGGTAGATGGTCAGGTTTCCGTTGCCGACGACGTCGTCGAGTTCCCGCGCGTCGCTCAATCCGAATACGGTGACGCGGCCAAGCTGGCCGCTGCGCAGGCGTGGCAGTACCAGATTCTCGAACGCATCCACGCGCAGGGCCGGGGCCAGCCAGGTCACCGAGGCCACCGGAATATTCAGTGCGGCCAGCCGGTCAAGGAGGTTGGCGGTGAAAATGGCTCCGGCGCTGTGGCCGGCCAGGTGCACTTCCACCGGTTCTCCTGCCGTTGCCAGGTAGGCCTGAAGACGGGTAGCCACCAACGAAGCCCCCGGAAGTCCTGCCAATCCTGGGTCCGGCTGCGTGCCGTCCGTGGGCCAGGCGATCGGGCCGGGGAGTGGCCGCGAGGCTGCGGCAGCGTTCTCCTTCATTTGCGACCACATCCAACCGAGTCGGCCGCGTGCCAGGCTTTCCACCAGCCGGTCAGCCTGCTCCACCAAGTCAAAGCCCAGCCCGCCGAAAGGCAGTCGGCCCGACGTGAGATCGCTGAGCTGGTCCAGTAGCGTTTCCACCGGCCCGCTTTGCCAGGCGAACGTCACAGGGTAGACACCGTTATTGAGCCACCAGTTGAGCTGGGCCTGGGCCACCGTCAGTCCGGCCCCCTCGCTGGTCAAGCCGCCGTGGGCGTAGAACACCACCCGGCGCACCGGTGCTTGAGTACCTGCCGCCGCCGCACGCCAGGCCTGGTGTGTCCCGGCCATCGTGGTGAAGATCCGGTCCAGCTGCGCCGGAGTACTAACAAAACGGCCATTGGTGGACAACTTGCCCTCGTTGCCCAGGTTGACCACATGGTCCTTCAAGCGTTCCAGGTCCGGGCCCGGTCCGGCCCCAACGCCGCCCGAGGTGGTGGACACCACCCGCGTGCTCCGGTGCGGGTCGACGGCAGACGGGACGCCGGGCCGGGCCACCCACGCATCGAACGCGGAGCCGAGCCAGTCCTCGTAGGGCAGGGTGGCAAAACCGGAGGCCCCCCAGCCCGTTCCCCAACTGTTTTGCACCAGGAACCCCACATCGTTGTAGCCCACCAGCGCGAAGGCATGGCCGCCGAGCGGCCGGGCGTCGGCGGTCCTTGTAATCACGTGCAGTGTGGAACCGTCCTCCCCGGGGACCCGGACCGGTTCCAACCAACCGCTGTGGACCTGGGCTGACGCCGCGACGGCGTGGAGTTCGTTGATGGCCGATTGCAGATCATCGAGCCGGAAGGCGTTGACCCGGTAGAAGGCACCCAAAGGGTGGCGTAGCGCTCGTCGCGCCAGGACCGGATCCAGATCCAGGTCGACGTCGGCATGTAGCGATGGCCAGTCCTGCTCCGGCAGCACGCCATGGTAGTACCAGCCCTTCAATGCCCCCCGCAGTGAGGAGCCGGCGTCGTCCTCGCCGTCGTACTCGTCGTACCGTCGCGCCATCCGGTACAGCATGTAAGGGCTGACCCGGATGGGATTCGGCTGGGACGCCAGGACCGTATTGATCATTGCCGCCACGGCGTGACCAGTGCATGAACTTCCTTCCTGGGTGAGGACCGGATGGTCAGCCGGGCGGGCGTCCAGCACGGGGGGCAACGGGCTGAGCACAGGGCGGTATTCAAGGTCGCGGGCGTCGAAAACGTCGGGAAGCACTGTGGTCGAAAAGGTCTGCCCGGAAACCTCGACGGTTCCGGCGGGCTGGGCAGTTGGCATGGCGGGTTCCTTCGGGTTGGACGTTCGGTCCCGGGTGCCCGCTCCGCCCCGCGGGCGGCGTCCGGGCAGGCCCGGTGAGAGGAAGCCTGTCCCTGCCACCGTTCCCGGCGCGTTACCACCAACCGCCCCGCCGGTTGGTGGTAACGCCGCAGCAACGCCCCTGGCTGTGAACTCGTCCTGTCCTGCTTCGCAAGCGATCAATCCAGGAGATGCCATGTCCCAGCCAGCTGTTCGTCCCCACTGTGATCTAAAACCCCAAAGCGTTCCGCTGTTGCGGCCGGATCTGACACCCGGCCGGGCCCGGCTCATACGGCTACTCGCCAACAAGTGGGTCAACGGCACCGTTCTGCACTACTGGTTCCTGGACGGTCCAGAAGCCCAGCGCCAGGCGGTGCGGGACGCCTTCAAGGAGTGGAAGGCGCTGCCCCTTGGCCTGCAGTTCGTTGAGGTCACTGACCGGAGCGAGTCCGAGGTCCGGATCGGGTTCGACCAGGCGGACGGCTCCTGGTCCTACATCGGCAGGGATGTGCTGGGTATTCCCGCCACGGATCAGACGATGAACTTTGGTTGGGACCTGACCGACGACTACGGCCACTCGACAGCGCTGCACGAGATTGGGCACACTCTGGGCCTGCCGCACGAGCACCAGAACCCGTTCGCCGGCATCGTCTGGAATGAGGAGCAGGTGTACACGTACTTCACCGGATCGCCGAACTTTTGGTCCAGGGACCAAACCAAGCACAACGTGCTGGACAAGATCGCCGCCGCGGACGTTGAGGGCTCCACCTGGGATCCCGACTCCGTCATGGAGTACTGGTTCCCGGCAGGCCTGATCCAACAGCCTGCGCAGTATCAGGGCGGCCTGCAGCCGGCAGGGGGGCTGTCCACTGAGGACAAGACCTGGGCCAGGAAGTTCTACCCCGCCCAGGATTCGACGCTGCCAATCCTGACGCCGTTCGAATCCGTGTCCCTGTCCCTCACCCCTGGACAGCAGGCCGATTACAGCCTGGAGCCGACGGAGTCCCGGACGTACCAGCTGTCAACGTTCGGAACGGCTGACACCGTGCTGGTCCTCTTCGAGAAGGTCGGCGACGAATTGCGTTTTGTCGCAGGTGACGACGACAGCGGTACGGACCGCAACGCTACCCTGAGCACAAAACTGTTCGCCGGCAGGCACTATGTGGCCAGGTTGCGGCTCTACTGGGCCGGCGCCTCCGGGCAGACAGCCCTGATGTATTGGTGAGAATGACGCGCCAGCCGTGAATACGTGCCAATCCACGGCGACACTGCCGCAGGGGTCACGGTGCTGGTAGCCTCAGTGCCGTGACCGCTGAGGAGCAAACCACCCTGGCGTGCCTGCGCCGGGCGCGTGACTGGATCGACAGGGAATACGCCCAACCCTTGGACGTGCCGGCCATGGCCCGCCAGGCGCTGATGTCGCCGTCGCACTTCTCGCGGCAGTTCCGGGCAGCCTACGGCGAAACCCCGTACGGCTACCTGATGACCCGGCGCGTTGAACGGTCCATGGCGCTGTTGCGTGCGGGAATGAGCGTCACCGACGCCTGTATGGCCGTTGGTTGTACGTCCCTGGGATCCTTCAGTTCCCGATTCACACTGCTGGTTGGGCAGACGCCCAGCGCCTACCGCTCCCAAGTCCATGATGCCGTCACCGCCATGCCCGCTTGCATGGCCCAACTGCTCACCCGCCCGGTCCGCACGGGACCGGCCACCGGCAGATCGGGCCGCAATGGAAATCCGGCGGCCGCCGCACCAACCGAAGCCGTTTCGAGCAGGAATGAAGAAGCGGGCGCAACCGCCGGACGCTAGCGTGGGCGCATGAACATCTCATTGAGGTACTGCCACATCACCGTCAACAACATCGACGAGTCCCTGGCCTTCTATCGGGACGCCCTCGGCCTGAACGTGCGCAGCGACGTCGGTTCCGGCAGCCAGCGCTGGGTCACCCTGGCGGGTGCTGCCCAGCCTGACCTGGAGATCGTGCTTTCCGAACCGCACGCCGGCAGGTCACAGGCCGATGGCGACGCCCTCCAGCAGTTGCTGACCAAGGGAGTTCTTCCAAACATCGTCTTTGGCACGAACGACCTGGACGGACTCTTCGGCAAGGTGCTTGGCTCCGGGGCCGAAGTCCTGCAGGAACCGATTGCCCAGCCGTGGGGTCCCCGCGACTGTGCCTTTCGTGATCCTTCGGGGAACATGGTCCGTATCCTGCAGGCTCCGTAGCCGCAGGAAGGCGATGTGTCGCCCGTGGGGGAAGATGGGTCCATGAATGCCGTTGAAGCCCTTGATGAAATTGCCTTCTGGCTGGAGCGCGAACTCGCCCCGTCGTTCAAGGTGCAGGCCTTCCGCAACGCCGCATCGGCCATTCGGAACCTGGATTCGGATGATTTGGCGGCCAGGGCGGGCGATGGCAGGCTCAAGCGGACCAAGGGCATTGGCGGGCGAACCTTCGAGGTCATCACCCAGGCTCTTGAGGGCGGAGTTCCGGAATATTTGGAAGCCCTGCGCCAGCGGGGCGCCGCGCCCCTGGCCAGCGGCGGGGAGGACCTGCAGGCTGCCTTGCGCGGGGACCTGCACAGCCACACGAACTGGTCCGACGGCGGGTCACCGATCGAGGTCATGGTGCGGGCGGCCCGGCTGCTGGGCAGGGAGTACCAGGTCATCACCGACCATTCACCGAATTTGAAGGTCGCCAACGGCCTGAGCGCCGAGCGGCTGGAGCAGCAGCTGGCGATCATCGCGCAACTGGACGACGACGACCCCGGCCTGCGCGTGCTGACCGGCATTGAAGTGGACATCCTGGAGGACGGCACCCTGGACCAGAGCGACGAAATGCTCGACCGGCTGGACGTTATCGTGGCCAGTGTCCACTCGAAGCTCAGGTCGGACAGCAGGACCATGACCACGCGGATGCTCGGCGCCATCCGCAATCCATACACCAACGTTTTGGGACACTGCACGGGGCGGCTGGTCCAGGGTTCCCGGGGAACCCGCCCGCAGTCGGAGTTTGACGCGGCCAAGGTTTTCCAAGCCTGCGCCGAGCACAATGTTGCCGTGGAAATCAACTCCAGGCCGGAGCGGCAGGACCCGCCGGACGACCTGATCCAGCTGGCCCTGGACGTCGGCTGCCTGTTCAGCATTGACACCGACGCGCACGCGCCAGGGCAGCTGGATTTCCTGCAGTATGGCGCATCCCGGGCTACGGCCAACAAGGTCCCGGCCGAGCGGATCATCAATACCTGGCCTGTTGACCGTCTCCTGGATTGGACGGCCGCCAAGCGGTAGTCGCGGCCGCCAGGCGGTGGTCGGCGGCGACTTCCGATAGCTCAATCAGAGGGCGAGATGTCCGTGGTCAGGTCCCGCTCGTCGTCGGAAGCTTCGTCCAGTTCTTCGGCGGGTCCGGCTGCCTTGTTGTACCCCTCCACAGTGCCTTCGCCGCCTTCCCGGTGCGCAGCTGGCTTATCACCCTCCGCGTAGAGCACACCGCCGGCACTGTTGGCCTGCCCCTCTTCGGCGTCGACGTTTCCGCCATCCGGGCTGTCCTGCCCGCCTCCGGCTCCATCGGAACCGGTTTCCGGGGCGTCCGTGGCCGTGTCCAGGTCCTCGTCCTGTCCGGCGTCCCGCGGCAGGGGCTGGCTGGTGCCGCTGATCCCGTCGCGGACAGTGCCTGCGTTGGAACTGGGGTCATTGCTCATGGTGGTTCTCCCTCGTGCCGTGCGGATTGAGCCGTGCAAGCGTTCCGGATCTCAGGCTAGCAATGAGTGGGGGAGAGGCATAAGGGCTGGGTCATTGTCGCGTGCCGGGCAGCGCCTCCAGCCACGTTTGGAAAGTCTGTACGCCGCGCTCAGCCTCAGGACCCGGCAACAAGGCACCCCTGCGAATGGCCTTCCAGTTCCGTCCTGGCAGGAATAGTGGGACCGCCCGGCGCCGGGAACCTGTCGCTGAAGCGTAACGGCGCACCATGTCCACCAACTGCTCCTGTTGCGGGCCGGCCAGGTCGCGATGCCGGCACAGGGAAGGCCCGACGGCGATTCGGGCAAGCGCCTCGGCCACCTCCACCGCCGCGATTGGCTGGGACGGCAGGACCGGAACTGCGGCAATCGGCCCCAGGGCGGTCTGCCGCAAAATCTGGCCGGCGAATTCGTGGAACTGGGTGACGCGCAGGATGGTCCACGGCACGTCCGACTGGCTGATTCGCCGCTCCTGGGCGCGTTTGCCCGCGTAGTACCCGCTGTCCAGGGGATCAATGCCGAGGATGGATAACGCTACATGGTGTTGCACTCCTGCCGCCCGTTCGGCTCGCAGCAGGGCGCTCGTGGTCGCCTCGAAAAAGCTGATGGACTTCCGGGTGGCGGTGGTCTGCACATTGGTCACATCGACGACGGCGTCCACGCCCCGGAGCGCCTGGTCCAGCCCGGTACCACTGGTCAGGTCGACGCCGGTGGCGCGGGAAAGGACAAGGGTATCAACGCCTTGCCGTTGGAGGGCCTGCACTACCAGCCGTCCCACGGTACCGGTACCGCCGGCTACGGCAACCTTCTTCATTCAGTTTTCTCCTGGTGATGGGGCCTCGTGGCGTCGAGCGAATCTATCGCACGCCGGGCGCTGGCAGCAATGCGTTCTCGAACGGGGAATGCGATCATCGGCGAGGAACAAGCAATGTGTGCCGGGAGTAGGCTCGGGCTCATGGAGCCCACCTTGGTCCGCAACGCCGTCGTCGGTGATGAGGCTGCCCTTGCCCGGGTCCACCTTGACTGCTGGCGCGAGACGTACCAGCACATTCTCTCTCCCGCTTTTCTTGCCGGCCAGAACGTCGAAGACCGACAGGCCATGTGGGAGCGGGCGTTGAACGGGCCCGGCGCTGCCCGCCAGTTCGTCGCTGAGGCTGGCGGCGTCATCGTTGGTTTCGCGGGGACCAAGCCGCCATCAACGGAATGGCCGGATAAGCAGGAGCTGTGGGGGCTGTACCTCCTGAAGGCACATCACGGATCCGGCCTGGGCCAGCAGTTGCTGCAGGCGGCCATCGGGAACGGTGGCGCGGTGCTTTGGGTTGCAGAGGACAACCCGCGGGCGCACGCGTTCTATCGAAGAAACGGCTTCACCTTGGACGGCGAGCGAAAGCTGCTGGAGGAATGGGAAGACCTGCCCATCCTGCACATGGTCCGGTAGGGCCTTCCGCTACCGGGTCCCCGCATGGTTCGAGCGAACAACTGTCGGCGTCCACCCATACGCTGAGCCGACGACTCCGAATCATCAGGTGTCTGCGAAAGGTAAACATGATCAACCAAGACATCTGGCCTGACCACGTCGGCCCGCAACGCCACAATGGGCACACACCCTCCAAGGCGTCATCGCCCGATCCAATGGAACCGGACGCTGTCCCAAACAACGACGAACACCCCGAGAACGGCACTGTCCCGCACGCCACCCAGGCCGAGGGAAGCGTCCGTCCCGCCCAGTCGGGTGGGCGCGACTCTTAGCGGCTGTCCTTACGCGCCAAAGCGCCGAAGCCGGAGGGAATTTGCAACCACCAGGACCGAACTTGCTGCCATCGCTCCGCCGGCGATCATGGGGTTCAGCAGGCCCAGCGCGGCGATGGGTATCCCCACGGCGTTGTAGAAAAAGGCCCAGAACAAATTCGACTTGATGATGGCCAACGTCCGCCGGGACAGGTCTATTGCCTGCACCGCCTGTCCCAGGCTGTTGCCCATGACGGTCAAGTCAGCGGCCTGGATGGCGACGTCGGTGCCAGACCCCATGGCGATGCCGAGGTCTGCCTGAGCCAGGGCGGCCGCGTCATTGACCCCGTCACCGGCCATGGCCACCGTCGCCCCGCCAGCCTGCAGTTTGACGATGGTTTGCAGTTTTCCTGCCGGCAGGACGTCGGCGATGACGTCATCCTGGGCAATGCCCACCTGCCGAGCCACCTCACGGGCCACTGCTTCGTTATCGCCGGTGAGCAGGATCGGGCGCAACCCCATGGCGCGGAAGCGACCGATCGCCGCCGCCGACCCATCGCGGAGGGTGTCAGTCAATGAAAGAATTCCTGCAGCTTCCCCATCCACCGCGACCCAGACGGCCGTCGCTCCGCTGTTCTGAGCGGTCTTGAGCGCTTCCAGATGCGTCGGCGACAGGTGGACACCGTTTTCCTTCATCCAGCCGGTCCGGCCGGCAAGTATGCTCCTGTCGGCGACGGTTCCCTTGACGCCACCACCTGGTGCACTTGAGAACATGCTGACGGGGAGCAACGGCGCGCTTTCGGCGGCCTTGGCGGCGATGGCGCGGGCGATGGGATGCTCGCTGGCTGCTTCAACGGCTCCGGCCAGGGACAACAGCGTCTGCTCATCCAACTGCCCGAGGGGCAGAACGCGGCTGACTGATAATTTGCCGGTGGTGACCGTGCCCGTTTTGTCCAGCACCATGGTGTCGACCTTCCGGGTGTCTTCCAGCACCTGAGGGCCGCGAATCAGGATGCCAAGCTGGGCGCCGCGACCGGTTCCGGTGAGAAGTCCCACCGGCGTGGCCAGTCCCAGGGCGCACGGGCAAGCAATGACCAGGACGGCAACCGCCGCCGTCAATGCCGATTGCGGGTCGCCGGTGGCGATGATCCAGGCGACGAAGGTGACGACGGCGATGGCCAGGACCACCGGTACGAAAACGGCGCTGATCCGGTCGGCGAGCCGGGCTATGGGCGCCTTGCCACTCTGGGCCTCGCTGACCAGCCGCCCCATTTGGGCCAGCGTGGTGTCGGCGCCTGTCCGGGTCGCCCGAACCAGGAGCCGGCCGGAGGCATTGATCGTTGCCCCGATGACGGTGTCATTCGGGGCAACGTCGACAGCCACGGACTCGCCGGTGATCAGCGAGGCGTCCACAGCGCTGGTGCCTTCGACGACGACGCCGTCAGTCGCAATTTTTTCTCCTGGCCGGACGACGAAGACATCGCCCGCGACCAGGGCCTGAATGGGGACCCGGATTTCCATCCCGTTCCGCAGCACCGCCGCGTCTTTCGCCCCGAGGCTCAGCAGGCTCTTCAACGCATCCCCGGCCTGGTACTTGGCCCGCGCCTCAAGGTAGCGGCCGAGCAGCAGGAAGGTCACGACCACGGCCGCCACCTCAAAGTACAACTCGTCGACGACCATGCCCGAACGTGGCTCCGCCGTCAGCAGGGGATTGCTGACAAGCTGCCACGAGGAAAACAGGAAGGCGGCAGTTACTCCCAGGGAAACCAGCGTGTCCATCGTGGAGGCCAGGTGCCTGGCGTTTACCGCTGCCGCCCGGTGGAATCCCCACGCTGACCACGTAACCACTGGCAGGGTTAGCGCAAAGGACACCCAGCCCCAGTTGGGAAATTCGGCCGCCGGCACCATGGAGAGAACGAAAACGGGCAGCGTCAGCACCGCCGCGAGGATGAGCCGGGGAAGAAGACCTCGGGCGGCAGCCGATCCAACTGATTCGCGTCGTTCGCTGTCAGCTCCTGGCGGGACCGCCCCGATGCCTGCTGCATCATCGCGCGCTGCGCCGGCTGTCGTAGGAGTGGATCCGGCCGTGCTTGCCTCCCTCAGCCGCGCACGATAGCCGGCCGCGTTCACGGTCTCGATGACTTGTTCGTCCGTTATGGCGGTCGGTGCGGTGATTTTCGCCGTCTCGAGGGGGAGATTCACCAGGGCCTGAACCCCTTCAAGCTTGCCCAGTTTCCGTTCCACCCGGGCCACGCAGGAGGCACAGGTCATGCCCTCGATGTCGAGGTCGATGATCCGCATCGGAGTAGTACTGGAAACGGTGTTGGTGCTCAAGGTGCTTCCTTTCGGCGCTTACGCGTCCACGTCGGCCATGGTGTAGCCCGCTTCCGCGACTGCTTCGCGAATTCGGTCCGGATCGATGCCGGCGGCTGAGGTGATGGTCGCCGTGGAGGTGCCGCCCTTCGTGAGGTCGATGGCGACGCTTTGGACGCCGTCAAGAGCTTCCAGTTCCTCGGTGACAGAGGCGACGCAGTGACCGCAGGTCATGCCGGTGATGCTGACGGTGGTGTTCATTGGTTCTCCTTGGGGTTCGGCTTTACCGGATAAGGCGCCCGATGGCGTCCGTGGCTTCCTTGACTTTGTCCTTGACGACGTCGGGGTTGCCCGAAGCGGCGGACTCGGACGCAGCGCCCACAACGCAGTGGGCAATGTGTTCCTCCACCAAGCCCAGGCTCACCGCGTGCAGGGCTTTGTTCACGGCGGCAACCTGCGTGAGGATGTCGATGCAGTATTTGTCTTCCTCGATCATCCGCGCGATTCCCCTGACCTGTCCCTCGATGCGCTTCATGCGGCGCAGGTAGGCGTCCTTGTCACTCGTGTAGCCGTGCTCGATGGCGGTGCTGGTTTCAGTCATGAGGTGCTCCTGATCGTTTCTCCAATTGAGCCTATACCCCCTAGGGGTATACGGCAAGCGATTGTGGTCGCGGTGCGGGCACGCGGGACGGACGTAAGGAGCGCCTGGAGGGCCAGAAAATCGGGAGTCGGACCGAGGTCTGCCGCAAAACCCGTAGCCGCTACCCGTGCGGGGGAATGTGGTTGTTCCTAGGCTCGTAAACGACCCGTGCTGCTCGTCAGCGCAACACAACCCTTGGCGCAGAGGCCAACGCCGTGGTATCTGCCCTGCAGGATCGAGTGTGGCTATGAATGTCGTTCCAGGCGTCCCGATAAAGTTCCCCAGGCTGACAGCAGTGTTGACCGCCGTCGCCCTGTGCTTGGGACTGTCGATTCTGGCTATGCCCGCTGCTGCCGTAGCAGATACGGCGCCGCCGGATTCCACCGTGCCAGCCACGGTGTCTGCAGACGCCTTGCCGACGGTTCAGGTCGATGGGGTGGTCTGGCAGCAGGCCATCCTTGGCAACGTCGTGTATGCCGTGGGGCGTTTCTCGACGGCCCGGCCGGCGGGTGCGCCCGCTGGCACCTCGACAGTGCCGCGAAAGAACGTCCTGGCGTACAACCTGAGCACCGGGGCCCTTCTTACCACCTTCGCCCCGGTCCTCAACGCTGAGGCCTACACCGTCAAAGCGTCTCCCGATGGGCGACGACTTTACGTGGGTGGCCTTTTCACCTCTGTGAACGGAGCCAGTGTCTGGCGGGTCGCGGCACTGGACCCTGTGACCGGCGCGCTGGTGACCTCATGGCTGCCCAAGCCCTCCTCCGCCGTGCGCGCGATCGCCGTCAAGGACAACAACGTCTACCTGGGCGGCACCTTCACCACCGTGGGATCCATCGGCCGGAGCAGGCTTGCCGCCTTCGCCGCGGACACCGGTGCGCTCCTGCCGTGGGCGCCCAAGGCAGGGGACGGGCAGGTGAACGCGCTGCAGATTTCCCCCGATGGAGCCAAAATGGTGGTAGGGGGAAGTTTCACCACGTTGAACGGTTCCGGCAACCCTGGTTATGGGCTGGGCGCCGTCAGCGTGGCCACCGGTGCCTCGGTTCCTTTCGGTGCAAACGCCAAAGTCCGCAACGCGGGCCCCAACTCATCCATCATGACCCTGAGCGCGGACGCGAACGCCGTTTACGGCGCCGGATACGTCTTCGGCTCCGGAGGGAACTTGGAAGGAGCCTTTTCCGCCAACTGGACGGATGGCAACGTGCGATGGATCGAGGACTGCCATGGTGACACCTACAGCCTCTACGCCGGTGCCTCGGCACTGTACGCGGCGGGTCATCCGCACTACTGCGGCAACATCGGAGGCTTCCCCGAAACGACTCCGCGTTCCTGGCATCGTGCGGTTGCCTTCGGCAAGCAGGCCGTAGGCCTGATCACCAAGGAACCGTACGGCTACACCAATTGGGCCGGCACGCCATCACCCTCCCTGCTGGACTGGTTTCCGGACATGGATACCGGCACCTTCACCGGACAAAGCCAGGGCCCGTGGACGGTGACCGGCAACGCGCAGTACGTGGTGTACGGCGGGGAGTTCCGTAACGTCAATGGCGTCGGC
>JAODMR010000135.1 GCA_025465475.1 Micrococcaceae bacterium | reverse complement strand
CCTATCAGGGCGAAACCCGCCCACGGCCCGGCCGCGTCGATGGCCACCCCGGTGACGGGTGCCCCCAGCGCACTGCCGAGGGTCAGGGAGGAGCCGTACCAGCCCATCGCCTCGCCGCGACGTTCCTCACGAACCAGTGCCGCGATGCGTTCGGCGCTTCCGGAGAGCACCGGCGCGCACAGCAGGCCTGCGGGGATGGACAGCAGGGCCAGCGACACGGTGTCGGTGGCCAGTCCCATCGGTATGGTCAGGGCGGCCATGCCTGCCAGCAGCCACAGCGGGTTGATGGGTCGGTGCAAGGCGCCATACAGCAGCCCACCCACCACCGAGGCAGCGCACCAGGCCAGGAAGACCAGGCCCAGTTCGTTGGTCCGGTCCACTTGGCGCAGCAGGGCAACGATACCTACATCGGTGCCGGAGAGGGACAGGCCGGCGCCGGCCGCAGCGCCCAGCACGGCCAGCACGGCGGCGTTGACCCAGGTGAAGTTGCCGCGGACCCTGCTCCACAGCCTGCCGAAAACGGTGCCGCCGGCGAACGACTGGGTTCCCATGGCTTCCACCGGGGGCAGTTCCTGCAGGGAAGCCACTTCTCCGCTGAGGTCGTGGCTGTAGCTGCCCGGCTGGCCCGAACGGGTGGGCGGGTTGAACCACATCAGGAGCAGGCCCGCGGCCGCCGAGGCGGCCCCGATGATGATGAGTCCGGCGGTGGTGTGCAGGCTGGTGGCGATCAGCACCCCGGCGGCGGGCCCAATCATGAAGGTCAGTTCGGCCCCCACGGAGTCCAGCGCGAAGGCCGTGCGGCGCTGGCTTTGCGGCACCATGACGCCCAGGGACTGACGCACGACGGAGAAGATGGGGACGGAGAAAAGGCCGCCGAGGACCGCTGCGCACAGCAGCAGCGGATAGTTCAGGAACGGCGCGATCGACCAGACGACAAGTTCCGATATGGCAGAGGGCAGCAGGGCCCTGCGCAGCCCGACGGCGTCCACGCGACGGCCCCGCCACGGGGCGCCCAGGGCGATGCCAACGGTGACCGCTGCGGCGACGCCTCCGGCGGCCCCGTAACCCAACTGCAGCGCGTCGACCACGTGCAGGGTCAACACCACTCCGGCCGCCGCGTGCGGAACCCGTGCCAGCATGGCGACCAGCAGCAGCCGCCGCACCGGTGGCAGGGACAGCAGTTCCCGGTAGCCTGCGAAGTTCACTGCCTTGTTCCTCCTTGTTGCGGCCGCAACTAAGGAGGAACATCCTCAGCGTGCGGGGTTTTGGACAGCCAGCAGGCTGACGTCGATCGAGTCCACCGATTCGGCAAAGTACGTGTGGGTGGCCCAGTAATTCTGCAGGAATCCGACAAGGGCGTCGACTTCTGCCCGGGCGAGACCGGGTGCCAGCAGCAATTCAACCCGTAACTCGGGCCCGGCGCCACCCCCGTTCACCACCCGCCCCTTCCCGTCGGCCACCCGAATGCCCTGCCCTGCCGCTGCGCGGATGCCGGCGACGCCGGGATGTCCGGCGGCGGCGACCGATTCAGTGAGCACCTGCCCCACGTGCGGGTCATCGTAGCTGGGCAGCCAGGGACGCTGCTGCGCCAGGGCCCATAGGGCGGGGCGCCGGACCACGAAGGGCAGGTCGGTGCCGGGGTCCAGGACCAGAAGGGCTGCGTCCTCCGCCACGGCGGACAGCGCCGCCCGGGGGGCGTGGACGGCAACGGGCCGGGCCTCGGCGTGCCAGTCCGTCAGGGCGGCGGTGCTGCTGAATACCGGCAGGGCGCGTCGCCCGTCCGGGGCCTGCAGGGTGACCAGGGCCATGTCGGCTTCCTTGTCGGAGACCAGGCCGTCCGCGTGCGCCTCCCCCGCCGTCAACCGGGCAACGACGGGGACGAAGACGCGTGCGGTTGCCAGGGCCGCAACCACCGCTGCCTCATTCCCGCTGCCCTCCGCCAGTGCTTCCCGGGCTGCCGTCACGCCAGGATCGACTCCGCCGTCGTCATTTCCGAACGAATGGTAGGGATTGTCCCCTGACAGCTCCCGCCCCTGCCACGGCTGACCGGCGGTATCGGTGCTGCCGCCAGCCGTGGAAAGGGCTGCCTCGATATGGCCGGGCAACCGGCGTTCCGGGCGGGTGTTCATCGGCGCCCCATCACAGGTCCGGCTGCCGTTCAGCGCCGGCCGGCAACATCCAGGGCTTCCGGCAGGGTGAACGCACCCGCGTAGAGGGCCTTGCCCACGATGGCGCCCTCGAGTCCCAGCGGAACGAGTTCGCGCAGGTCGCGCAGGTCCTGCAGGCTCGAGATGCCACCGGAGGCGACGACGGGCTTGCCGGTGCGCTCCAGGACCTCGCGGAGCAGTTCGACGTTCGGCCCGCGGAGCGTGCCGTCCTTGGTCACGTCGGTCACGACGTAACGGGCGCAACCGGCATCCTCCAGGCGAGCGAGCACCTCCCAGAGGTCCCCGCCGTCCTTGGTCCAGCCGCGGGCGGCCAGGGTGGTTCCACGCACGTCCAGCCCGACGGCGACCTTGTCGCCGAAGCGGTCAATGGCCCGGGCCGTCCAGTCCGGGTTTTCCAGGGCTGCGGTGCCAAGGTTCACCCGCTCGGCACCGAGTTCGAGGGCGCCCTCCAGGGAGGCGTCATCGCGGATTCCGCCGGACAGTTCAACCTTGACGTTCAGTTGCTGCACCACGGCGCGGAGCAGTTCCAGGTTGGAACCGCGGCCGAAGGCGGCGTCCAGGTCGACCAGGTGCACCCACTCGGCTCCATCGTTCTGCCAGGCAAGCGCCGCCTCCAGGGGGGCGCCGTAGCTGGTTTCGCTGCCTGCCTCACCCTGGACCAAACGGACGGCCTGCCCGTCGGCGACGTCTACGGCGGGCAGCAGTTCCAGGATGTTTGCGGAGCTGGTCATGGTGTTCCTTTACGGCTGGTCATGCGGAAATGTAACGGGGTCAGGCGGAAGGTTGCAGCGTCAGCAGGTACGCAGCCAACAGCGCCATGCCGGCAAGCACCAGGAAAGCGATGAACACCCACCGGGCCTTTTTCTGCTGCCGGAACGAGATTGCGCCGCCAATCAGCAGCCCGCTGAGGCCCATCAGCAGCACCGACCACATTCAGGCGGCCTTGCGGAGGGAGTTGACCCAATTGCGCAGCAGCCTCGCGCCGGCGTCCCCGGACTTTTCCGGGTGGAACTGGGTGGCACAGAGGGGACCGTTTTCGACGGCGGCGATGAAGGGCCCGCCGTGCTCGGACCAGGTGACCAGGGGTGCCTTCATGAGTGGCTGGACGACGTCGAACTCCCATTTCTGTACGCCGTAGGAATGCACGAAGTAGAAACGGTCCTGCTCCACGCCCTCGAACAGCATGGAACCGGCCGGCACCTCCACGGTGTTCCAGCCCATGTGCGGCACCACGTCAGCGGCCAGCCGTTCGACGGTGCCGGGCCACTCGCCCATGCCCTTGCCGCGGTTGCCGTGTTCGACGCCTTCCTCGAAGAGGATCTGCAGTCCAACGCAGATGGCCAGGACGGGGCGGTTTCCAGCGACGCGCCGGCCGATCAGCCGGACGCCGTCGACGGCTTTGAGTTCCTGCATCACGGTGGCGAAGGCTCCCACTCCGGGAACCACCAGTCCGTCGGCGTCCAGCACGTCGTCGGCCTTGGAGCTGAGGGTCACCTCGGCTCCGGCGCGTTCCAGGGCGCGCACAGCGGAGCGCACGTTGCCTGACCCGTAGTCGAGCACCGTCACGGTGGGCTTACCCGAGGCACCCCCGGCGGGCTGCGGAGGCAGCGGCGCGCCGGCGGTCTCTACGGTCTCGGTGGGGGCGGAATTATTGGCGTCCATTGTTATTACAAACTTCCCTTCGTCGACGGTATTCCCTCGACGCGTGGATCGGATTCGATGGCGGCGCGCAGCGCCCTGGCGAAGGCCTTGAATTGCGCCTCAACGATGTGGTGCGGGTCCCTGCCGACCAGGACCCGCATGTGCAGGCAGATCTGGGCGTGCAGCGTGATGGCTTCGAACACATGTCGGGTCAGGGATCCGGTGAAGTGACCGCCGATCAGGTGGTATTCCTGTCCGGCGGGTTCGCCCCCGTGTACCAAATAGGGCCGGCCGGAAACGTCGACGACGGCCTGGGCCAACGCTTCGTCAAGCGGGACGGTGGCCTCGCCGAACCTGCGGATTCCCGCCTTGGTGCCGAGCGCTTGGCGCAGCGCCTCACCGAAGGTGATGGCGATGTCCTCGACGGTGTGGTGGACATCGATGTGCGTGTCGCCGGTCGCCTGAACGGTGAGGTCGATCAGGGAATGCTTCGACAGCGCCGTGAGCATGTGGTCATAGAACGGGACGCTGCTGTCGATCGAGGATTTCCCGGTGCCGTCCAGGTTGATCTCCACGAGTACGGAGGATTCGCTGGTGCGGCGTTCCAGCCGTGCGGTACGGCCGGATGCCGTCGGGGTGTTCTCGCTCATGGCGGAGACGTCCTTACTCGGAGTTGGCATCAGGAGGCGCCGACTGGCACCGGGGGTTCGCGTTAATTCTAGAAGAGGTTGGGCCCGTGTCCGACCGCCGGACGAATCGTGCAGCTATCAGGCGGCAAGCAGGGTCCGGAGGGAGGTCAGGAACGCGGTGGTCTCTGCCTCGGTGCCGGCGGTGACCCGCAGGTGCCCCGGAATGCCGACGTCCCGGATAAGGACCCCCTTGTCCAGCAGTCCCTGCCAGATGCGATGCGGTTCCTGGAGCCCGCCGAAGAAGACGAAGTTGGAATCCGACGGCGCCGGGCGTAGACCCATGCCACGCAGTTCCTGAACGATGCGGTCCCTTTGCACCTTGATGGCCTCCACGTTGGCCAACAACGAGGTCGAGTTTTGCAGCGCAGCCAGCGCGGCCGCCTGGGTGATGGCGGAGAGGTGGTAGGGCAGCCGGACCAGCCGCAGCGCGTCAGCGATTTCAGGTGCCGCCGCCAGATAGCCAAGCCGTGCCCCTGCCAGCGCAAAGGCCTTGCTCATGGTGCGGGAGACGATCAGGCGTTCCCGACCCGGAAGCAGGGACAGCGCACTGGGCGTACCGGTGTGCGCGAATTCGGCGTACGCCTCGTCGACGATCACGATGGCCTGCGAGGCCTCCCCCGCCTCGTAGACAGCCTCGACGACGTCGGCGCCCAGGGCCGTTCCGGTGGGGTTGTTGGGCGAGCAAAGGATGACAATATTCGGCGCGTGGCGGCTGACCTGCTCAGCAGCGGAGGCGGCACTCAGGTCGTAGTTGTCGGCCCGCTCCCCCGCGATGTACCTGGTGCCGGTGCCGCTGGCGAGCAGCGGATACATCGAGTACGTGGGAGGAAAACTCAGGGCTGACCGGCCCGGCCCGCCGAAGGCCTGCAGAAT
The DNA here is from genome assembly GCA_025465475.1 of Micrococcaceae bacterium. Classification (GTDB taxonomy): domain Bacteria; phylum Actinomycetota; class Actinomycetes; order Actinomycetales; family Micrococcaceae; genus Arthrobacter_M. The sequence continues at coordinate 12,829 of JAODMR010000135.1, read as the reverse complement.
CTGTTGGAGCACCTCGTTGGAGCCGTTCGCTGCCCAGATGTTGTCCTCGCCCAGGCCGTGGCCAAGGTAGCCGGCCAGGGCCCGCCGAAGTTCGGTGAATTCCCTGTCCGGGTACCGGTTCAAGCCTGTCAGTGCTGCATCCACGGCTTTCAGAATGGCTTCCCGGGCATCCTCCGGGACGCCGTGCGTGTTTTCGTTGACGTTCAGGAGGATGGGCACGTCCAATTGCGGTGCACCGTAGGGGTGCTGCCCGCGCAGATCGTCGCGCAGGGGCAGGGAATTGAGACGCTCCATGGAATTAGCCACAGGTCAAGCTTAAGCGGCTACGGTCCTGGCCCGAAAACGCAGGGCGGCGGCGGCCCGTCATCTACAGGCACGGCCGAGCTTCCCGGCACCGCTGGAGGCAGCCTGGGCCCGGGAACTGCTAGCGGGAGGCGGGAACGTACAGCTGTTGTCCGGGCTGCAGGACCGAACCTGGCAGCGCGTTCAATTCGACGATCTCGGCCACGACATCGCGCGGGTCCCTGTTGGGGTCCACGGTGCCGGCAATGCTCCACAGGGTCTCCCCCTCCATCACCGTTACCGTCGCCGCTTCATTGCCGAGTGCGCCGGAGTCGCTGCCGGCCTTGGCTGGAGAGTTGAAGAATCCCAGGAGCAGCAGCGCGGCTGTTCCCAGCAGCATCAGTGGCAGTCCGACGAAAACGAACCGGCCGCGGCGGGTCAGGCGCAGCCTGGAGTGCGCCGGCACCTGAACCTGGCGGACGGAAATGCGGGGCGAGGCGGTGTGCAGCGTCGACCGGCGGGTCCGCGCGGCGCGGGTCGACGCCGGGAGCAGGGAGGCCAGTCGTGCGGCACCGGCACGCAGAAGGCCGAGGCGCTGTCCACCCACACGGCGTACGGCGGTGCGGGCAGAGGTGCGGGTTGTGGCAGTGCGGGTCCCTGACATACGGGTCCCAGCCGTCCGTGTTGTGGCAGTGCGGGTTTCGGTGTCCCGGGGCGATTCAGCTACGGGAGCGGAACCGGGATTGAAGGCCCGGAGGGGGCGCGGTATGGCCCGTCGAAGTGCAGGAGCGGCGTTCATGGAGATCACCTTTCACGGTCAGAAGAAGTTCGCACTATTCGAAAACCGGACCGAAGTATCGGTGGCACGGAATACATTTCGAATATGTGTTCGAACTCGTAACTCTATTTTTAGCACCTATGAACGAGCCTTGCCAAGACTCGCTAGAACACATGTTTGAAATGCCCCCATAACTCGCCTAGTTTTAGGAGCAGGAATCGGTTACAGAAGAAGTTCAGCAGAGCCCACTGACACTATTGGTCCATCGCCTCGAAAGGGGCAGGGACGGCAGGTCACGAACAGGCGTTGCCGACAATGGAAAGGGACAGCACGCCATGCCAGCTCCGGAAACTGCAGTACAGGCCGCCGGGCGAACGAGCCGGGGCGGACTTAAGGGGCTGACCGTTCGCCAGAAGCGCATCCTGGAGTGCATCCAGCGGTCCATCCAGGGAAACGGCTACCCGCCCTCGATGCGCGAGATTGGCGACGTCGTCGGCCTGGCCAGCCTTTCCAGCGTGACGCACCAGCTTTCCCAGCTGGAAAAGCAGGGCTATTTGCGGCGGGACCCCAAACGTCCCCGGGCGATGGAAGTATTGATTCCCCTGACCCTGGGTGAGGGTCCGTCCGAGGGTGAGGATTCCCCCAGCGGATCACGCGCGGTCGGCCTGAACATCGCCGAGTTGAGCACATCGTCCGATACCGCCATGGTGCCGCTGGTTGGCCGGATCGCGGCCGGAGGGCCCATCCTTGCGGACCAGGCGGTGGAGGATGTCCTGCCGCTGCCGCGCCAGCTGGTGGGGCACGGGGAGCTGTTCATGCTCCGGGTGGCCGGTGACTCGATGATCGACGCTGCCATCTGCGACGGGGACTGGGTAGTGGTTCGCCGGCAAAACGACGCCGTCAACGGCGAGATCGTGGCAGCTTTGCTCGACGACGAGGCGACCGTCAAGACGTTCCGGCAACGCGACGGGCATACCTGGCTGCTGCCCCAGAACACCCGCTACGAGCCGATCCTGGGTGACCAGGCAACCATCATGGGCAAGGTCGTCAGCGTCCTGCGCAGCATCTGAGGTATTCGGTCGGCAAGCCGCACCAGCTGGCGGTGGGGTAGCTTGACCGGCCGTTAGGACTGCCCCGCCAGCCGATGCAGGGCCGAAAGCACCAGGGCGCGGTCTGTGGTTGGCCAGAAGGGTGGCAGCGCAGCCCGGAGAAAGCCTCCGTAGCGGGCAGTTGCCAACCTGGAATCCAACACTGCCACCACCCCGCGGTCTCCGCTGGAGCGGATCAGGCGACCAGCTCCCTGCGCCAGCTTGATGGCCGCGTGGGTGGCTGACACGGCCATGAAGCCGTTGCCGCCGGACTGGGCAACGGCGCGTGATCGGGCCGTGGTTAGCGGGTCGTCCGGACGCGGGAACGGAATGCGGTCGATGACCACCAGCCGGCAGGAGCTGCCCTGCACATCCACGCCCTGCCAGAGGGACATCGTCCCGAACAGGCAGGTGTCCGGCTCCTCGGCGAACTGCTTCACCAGGCCGGCCATGGACGACTCGCCCTGACAAAGTATGTCCACCTCGAGGCGCCCCCGCAGCGCTTCCGCGGCTTCTTCCGCTGCCCGTCGGGAAGAAAACAGGCACAGCGCGCCCCCGCCGGCTGCCTCAATCAACGCTGCCAGCTCATCCAGCTGCTCCGGGGACGTGCCCCGACCCGGCTTGGGCAGGTGGGCAGCAACGTAAAGCATGCCCTGTTTGGGGTAGTCGAAGGGAGAGCCGACGTCGGCCCCCGTCCAGCTCGGCGCGCCTTGGCCAAGCAGGCCGAGGCCTCCGGCTGCCGGTTCGAACGCCGCACCAATGGCCAACGTTGCTGATGTCAGTACGACGGTGTGGTCGGCGAACAGCCCGTCGCGGAGACGGCCGGCCACGCTGAGCGGTGCCACGTTGAGCAAGGCGGGCGAGGTTTCGTCAGGCGCCGCATACCCCTGGCCGGGATTGAACACGCCCTGCCGGGAGATCCAGACGACCTCGCCGGCGTCGCGTGCCACCAGCAGGCGTTCGCACAGCTCGAGGATCAACTGCAGGCGGGAGCGGGCAATCTGCCGGCCACCGTCGGCGGTGGTGCTGGAGTCACCTTTGGAATCCGACAGGGCCACTCGGGCTGCTTCGCGTAGCTGGTCCAACGCCAGCAGCTGGGGTTCGGCCAGACCTGAGGGCAACAACCCGGTGGGCAGGCCGTCGATGACCTCTTCAAGGTGCGCGGCGGCCATGTTCAGGGCCTCAACGGAGATGGCCGTGTGCCGCCTTGCCGCCGACGCGGCGGTGTGCACCATCTGCACCGACAATTGCCCGCTGACCGCACCGGTGACGCGGTCCTGCAGCTCATGCGCTTCGTCAACCACCACGACGTCGTAATCGGGCAGGATGGCAAGCCCTTCGAAGGCGCTGATGGCAAGCATCGCGTGGTTGGTGACGATGATGTCCGCTTCGGCGCCGCGTTGCCTGGCGAGTTCGCTGAAACACTCCTGCGCCATCGGGCATTTCTGCGCGCCCAGGCACTCCATGGAGGTCACGGAAACCTGCCGCCAGGCCTTGTCACTGACACCGGGAACCAGCTCGTCACGGTCGCCGGTGTCGGTGTCAGCTGCCCATTCGCGCAACCGCACAACCTCACGTCCGAGCTGGCTTGCTCCCCCGGCTGGACCCGTACCGCCTGCGGGATGCACGACGGTCGTGTCCTCGGCCAGGCTGAACAACTGGCCCTCGGCCGGTTCCTCCGCCGGAAAACCACCCTCCAGCTTGTGCCGGCAGACGTAGTTGCTGCGGCCCTTCACCAACGCAACCTTGACGGGGCGCTCCAGCATGGGGTTGATGGCCTCGAGCAGGCGAGGCAGGTCCCGACCCACGATCTGCGCCTGCAACGCCAGAGTGGCGGTGGAAACCAGGGACGGTTTCTCGCTCTGCAGGGAATGGGCGATCAGCGGTATCAGATAGGCAAGGGACTTCCCGGTGCCGGTGCCGGCCTGCACCAGCAGGTGGTCGCCCGATTCGATCGCGCGCACCACCTGCCGTGCCATTTCATGCTGGCCGTCCCGACGCTGCCCGCCCATGGCGGCCACCGCGGCATCAAGCAGCTCCAGGGCATAGTTCTCCCCCGCAGCCGGAGAAGTAGACGTGTCCGGGTCCGCGGGGCTCGTTGTGTTAGCCATGAAGCAGGAACGGCTCCAGTTCCGCGGCCAGGCCCTCACGGACCATCACCGTCGCATGCGTGCCTTGCTCCTCATGCTCCAGGGACAGAATCTCAGCGTCCGACTGGTGCAGTTTGCTGACCAGATCTCCGCGGTCATAGGGAAGCAGGAGCTCCATTTTGACGTTGGGCTTCGGAATGGCGGCACTGATGACTTCGAGCAATTCGGGGATGCCCTGCCCCGTTCGGGCAGAGACGACCACGTGGCGGGGTTCCCGTTGACGAAGCCTTTCCACGACGAAGGGGTCAGCGGCGTCAGCCTTGTTCAGCACGATGATTTCCGGCACCTTGCGGGCGTCGACTTCGCTGAAGACCTGGCGGACCGCAGCGATCTGTCCCTCCGGATCGGGGTGCGACACATCCACCACGTGCAGGATCAAGTCCGCGTCAGCGACCTCCTCCAAGGTGGATCGGAAGGCTTCCACCAGCTGCGTGGGCAGCGAACGGACGAAGCCGACGGTGTCTGAGAGCGTGTACCCCAGGCCCTCGGCAGTCTCCGCCTTGCGGACGGTGGGATCCAAAGTCGCAAACAGGGCGTTTTCGACCAGGACACCGGCGTCGGTGAGCCGATTCAGCAGGGACGACTTGCCGGCGTTGGTGTAACCGGCAATGGCGACGGAGGGTACGGCGTTGCGTCGGCGGTTGGCGCGCATGGTTTCCCGCGCGGGCTTCATGGCGGCAATTTCGCGCCGCAGCTTGGCCATCCGGGTCCGAATCCGGCGCCGGTCCAGTTCGATCTTGGTTTCACCCGGTCCACGGGAGCCGATACCGCCACCAGCAGCACCGATGCGGCCACCGGCCTGCCGGGACATGGACTCACCCCAGCCGCGCAGTCGCGGCAGCAGGTATTCCATTTGGGCAAGCTCAACCTGGGCCCGGCCCTCACGGGACTTGGCGTGCTGGGCGAAGATGTCCAGGATCAGGGCGGTGCGGTCGATGACCTTGACCCGGACGATGTCTTCCAGCCCACGTCGCTGCGACGGAGAGAGCTCTCCGTCGACAACCACGGTGTCGGCACCGGTGGCGGAGACGATGTCCTTGAGTTCCTGGGCCTTGCCGGAGCCGAGGAAGGTTCCGGGGTCCGGCTTCACCCGGCGCTGCACAATTCCGTCCAGCACTTCCGATCCGGCCGTCTCAGCAAGGGCCGCCAACTCACGCAGCGAGTTCTCGGCGTCGGCGAGGGTTCCCTCGCTCCAGAGCCCGGCGAGGACCACTCGTTCCAGGCGCAGCTGCCGGTACTCGACCTCAGTGACGTCCTCCAGTTCGGTTGACAGGCCGGCAACGCGGCGCAGGGCCCGGCGTTCTTCCAGGTCTTCCTGCTCGCCATCGAAGCTCGTGTGGCCGTCGGTTCCATCGGACAGGGCCTGCGCCCGGCCGGTGATGCCCTTGGCGGCGTTGTCCCTTCCGCTGGATGACGGGGAAGGGATCGTCGCGGAGGCAGCGTCCTTGGACAGAATACGGTCGATGACTGCCTGGATCTCGGCCGGTGACATGTCCGTATTGTCGGACGATGCCTTGGCTCCGCCGTCGTTGGCGCCGCGGGCGGTGTTGGAAGTGGTCATGTTCTCCTTTGATGACTGATTCTTAATATCGTAGTCCTGACCCCCGACATTGGCAGGGGCGGCGTCGGGCTTGTTGACCGGAACTGCACCCGGTTGTGTGGTTGCGGGAGGAAGCTGGGAAGGCATAAACGTCCTTTGGAAAAGTGGTGCGCCTTGAGCGGCGCCGGGCTTCCGGTACGTTTCGCTGCGTCGGTTCCACCGGCGGTGCAGATGCCCAGGCAGCGTGAAACGGAGCCTGGGCAGGAGATCGTTGTGTGGAAGGCATACGGAGCGCAGTGCTCAACGTACTGAGGTGGGAATGCGGCGGCTGACTCGATCACGTGCGGAGCATCCGGACCTGGTGGCAGCGGCGGCAATAACCTAAATCTTCACTCCTCAAGGATACCAGTTCCCGGCGCCGTCCCTGACCACTCCGGGGACCGTCAGGCCGACCGCTCCCTGGCCCGGACCGACGGACTGGACTGACGGACTGGACGAACGGCCGGGACCGACGGAACGGACCCCGGCCGCAGCCTCTACCCACGGCCCGATTCCGTTTTGGCGCCACCGCAAACTAAGGTGGCGGATTATGGCTCCGGATCATTACTTCAGCGCTCAGCCCTCTGCACCCGGGAAGCGGCGCCTGCTGCAGGTGGAACTCGCCGGCGCTGTGCGGCACCTGGTCACCTCCGGTGGCATCTTCAGTCCTGATGGCGTGGACAAAGGCACCGCCGTGCTGTTGGCCGAGGCGCCTGCGCCAGCAGCTGCAGGGAACCTGTTGGACATCGGCTGCGGGTGGGGTCCCATCGCCCTGACCTTGGCGCTGCGCTCCCCCGACGCCACGGTGTACGCGGTGGATGTGAATGAGCGCAGCCTGGAACTGACGCGCGACAACGCAGAAGCGCTCCAGCTGCGCAACGTTCGGGCATCCCTGCCGGAGGCGGTGGATCCGGCCGTGACCTTCAGCACCATCTGGTCTAATCCACCGATCCGCATCGGCAAGGAGGAACTGCATCAGTTGCTGCTGATGTGGCTGCCGCGCCTGGCGCCGGGCGGCGCGGCGTACCTGGTGGTGCAAAAAAACCTGGGCTCCGACTCCCTGCAGAAGTGGTTGGAGGCGACGCTTGCGGAGCGCTACCCCGCCGAGGAATTCCGCGTCAGCCGTTACAGCACCGCCAAAACCTTCCGCGTGATTTCCGTCGCGCGCCCCTAAACTGCGAATCACGCTCCGGCCAGCCCGTCGCCCGCCCCTCAGCAGGGAACCGCAGGCCGCCCGCCGTCGCCCCGCAGCAGGGAACCGCAGGTCAGGCCAGCACGCCGGTCGCGACGATGACTGCCGGTCCGCTCAGTTCAACGTGCTCGGTTCCGTCCTCGCCGGCGAAAAACTTCACGCCCACGGCCCCGCCCGGCACGTTGACCTGCCAGGCGTCGGGGGCTCCGTCTCCGGCCCAGAACCGGGTGGCGGCTGCTGCCGCGCAGGCACCGGTGCCGCAGGACTGGGTTTCCCCCACGCCGCGCTCGTGGACGCGCATCGTGATCAAGGCGACGCCCTCGGTGACCAGCGGGTCCTCGGGTACCGCGAATTCCACGTTGGTGCCGTACGGCGGCACCGGGTCGACGCTGGGTTGCCGGGTCAGGTCGGTTTCCGCCAGTTCTCCGGCGTGTGCCAACGCAACCACGGTGTGCGGGTTGCCCATGCTGATGGACAGCGCGGGCCTGGCGACGTCAAGTCCGGCGGCTGTCACCAGCGCGTCGGAGCCTCTGGTCCTGGCGAGCTCCGGTTCGCTGAGCCGCCATGGCCCCATGTCCACCGCGTAACCGTCGCCGGTCCGCAGCACGGTTTTGGCACCGGCCCTTGTTCCGACCACGACGGCCTGACCGGGTGCCAGGGAAATCAGCTCCGAGTGCACCAGGAAGTGCACAAACACCCGCACGCCGTTGCCGCACATCTCCGAGATCGACCCGTCTGCGTTGCGGTAGTCCATGAACCATTCTGCCGCGGGTCCCTGCCGGAGCAGGGCAACGCCTTCGGGCAGGTGGCCGGAGCGGACCGCGCGGATGAGGCCGTCCGCACCGACGCCCCGGTGCCTGTCGCACAGGGCAGCCACGGCTGCCGCGTCCAGGTCGCGGGCGCCGTCCGGGTCAGCGATCAGGACAAAATCGTTGCCCGTGCCGTGGCCCTTGGCGAATGCCAGCCCCCGCAGTCCGGACAGGGCCGTGGGTGCTGACGTTGGGCTGAGGGCCGGCTGGGTAGTCATTGTTCCAGCCTACGGCAGGACGATCCGGCCGCGGTCGGCCCGAAGGTTGCCTGCAGGATTTCGACGGCGGCCGGCACCGGGTCCTGCCGGGACGGGTCGAGCCAGTGGACGCGCGGATCGGCCCGGAACCAGGTCATTTGCCTCTTCGCGAACTGTCGGGTGGCGATGACTGTCTCCGCGGCCGCTTCCCCTGGTGTACTGTCGCCGTCGAGCACCCGCAGGAACTGGGCGTAGCCCAGGGCCCGGGAGGAAGTTTTTCCCTGCCGTAACCCGCGGCGGTCCAGTTCCTCCACCTCTGCCAGGAGACCGGCATCGACCATGTGCTGCACCCGCTGCTCCAGCCGCTGGTTCAAGAGGGACCGTTCCAGGGTCAGCCCGATTTGCACCGTGGGCTGGACGTACTGCCGCTGCGGCATAAAGGAGCTGAAGGGCCTGCCGGTGAGCTGGTGCACCTCAAGGGCCCGCACCAGCCGGCGACCGTCGGTGATCCTGCCGGCGGAGACGGGGTCCACCTCGGCCAGCCGCTCCTGGAGGGCAGCCAAACCATTCCGCAGCAGGTCCTCTTCCAGTTGCTGGCGCAATGCCGGGTCGCTGCCGGGAAACTCGAGCACATCCAGCGCCGCCCGGACGTAAAGTCCGGATCCGCCGACGAGGATGGGCGTGCGGCCCCCGTCCTGGACGGTGCGGATGGCGGCCCGGGCCTGCTGCTGGAAGGTGGCCACGTTCGCCTCCTCGTGGATGTCGAGGATGTCGAGCAGGTGATGCGGTACTCCGCGCCGTTCCTGCACCGGCATTTTGGCGGTGCCGATGTCCATGCCCCGGTAAAACTGCAGGGCGTCGGCATTGACGATTTCCCCATTGAGGGCCCGTGCCAGTCCGACGGCAAGGTCCGACTTGCCCGTCCCGGTAGGGCCCACGATTGCCACGACGGGCGGCAGTGCCGGCGGTTGCGGGTCCACCGGCGCCGGGGCCACGGGCGGCTGGTCCTGTCCGGCGTTGCGCGAGTTGTCGCCCGGGCTCACCGGCCGGGCAGTGCGGGCATGCCCAGCGAAACGGCCCGTTGCTGGCCGCCGGGGGCCGCGGGGCCGGAGGGAACTCCGCAGGACTCGGCCTGCGACCGGTCCCAGGCGTCTCCGGCACGGGACCGGCGAACGGTGATGTCGGCCGGGCCGGCCGGGTCGGCGGTCAGGTGGAAGGCCGCGGCGCCTGTGATGGTGACGGTCACCAGGTCGCCGGGCCGGGGAGCCGGCACGCCGGCGGGGACGCTGAAGTGCACCAGCCGCTGGTCCTGCGCGCGGCCGGACAACCGGTGCGTCTCGGCGGCCTTTCGGCCCGAGGAGGCAGTGACCATAACTTCCACCGTACGGCCCACCTGCTTGGCGTTCTCCTCGGCGGCGATCCGGTCCTGCAAGGCGGTGAGCCGCTCGAACCGCTCCTGCACGATGTGTTTGGGCAATTGGTCGGGCAGGTCGGCGGCAGGGGTGCCGGGGCGCTTGGAGTACTGAAAGGTGAACGCGGTGGCGAAGCGGGACTTCTCGACGACGTCCAGGGTGGCCTGGAAGTCCTCTTCGGTTTCGCCGGGAAACCCGACGATCAGGTCGGTGGAGATCGCCGCGTGCGGCATTTTGTCCCTGACCTTGTCCAGGATGCCCAGGAACTTGGTGGAACGGTAGGACCTGCGCATGTCCTTGAGAACCTTGTCGGATCCCGATTGGAGCGGCATGTGCAGCTGGGGCATCACGTTGGGGGTTTCCGCCATGGCGTCGATGACGTCATCGGTGAACGCCGCCGGGTGGGGGCTGGTGAAGCGGACCCGTTCCAGGCCAGGGATGTCCCCGCAGGCACGCAGGAGTTTGCTGAAGGCCTGCCGGTCGCCGAACTCGACCCCGTAGGAGTTGACGTTCTGGCCCAGCAGGGTGACTTCGATGGCCCCGTCATCGACCAGGGCACGAATTTCATTGAGGATGTCGGCGGGGCGCCTGTCGCGCTCCTTGCCGCGCAGCGAGGGGACGATGCAGAACGTGCAGGTGTTGTTGCACCCGACCGAGATACTGACCCAGCCGGAGTACACGGAGTCGCGTTTGGTCGGCAGCGTGGAAGGAAACACTTCGAGGGACTCGAGGATTTCCAGCTGGGCCGCTTCGTTGTGCCGCGCACGTTCCAGCAGGGTCGGCAGTGAGCCCACGTTGTGGGTGCCGAACACGACGTCGACCCAGGGCGCCTTGCGCAGGATGGTGTCACGGTCCTTCTGGGCCAGGCAGCCGCCGACAGCGATCTGCATGCCGGGGTTCGCCGCCTTGACTGGGGCCAGCATGCCCAGGTTTCCATAGAGCTTGTTGTCGGCGTTCTCCCGCACCGCGCAGGTGTTGAAGACCACGACGTCGGCGTGAGTTCCGGGCAGGGCTGGCGCTTCGGTCAGGCCGGCCTCCTGCAGCAGCCCGGCCATCCGCTCGGAGTCGTGCACGTTCATTTGGCAGCCAAAGGTGCGCACCTGATAGGTCCGCTGCTGCTGGGGTGCGGTGGCTCCGGGAGCAGCCGCCCCGGAAGTGGTGTCCCGGGATGGAGTGTCGAATGTATTGGGGGTGGCGGCAGAGGCGGCGCCGGCAATGGTCAAGCTCACCGTCCCAGCTTAAGGCGTGGCACCAAATCGGGCCGAACCGCTGCTCAGTACCAGCCGACGTTCTCGGAGTGTCCCCAGGCGCCGCAGGGGCTGCCGTAGCGGTCGCGGATATAGCCCAGTCCCCAGTTCACCTGCGTCTGGTAGCTGGTCATCCAGTCGGCTCCGGCGCTGGCCATCTTGCTCCCGGGCAGGGACTGGGGAATGCCGTAGGCGCCGCTGGAGGGGTTGGTGGCGTTGGTGCGCCAGTTCGATTCGCGGTTCCACAGCTGCACCAGGCACTGGAACTGCGAGCCGTCCCAGCCGAAGGCGCCGAGCCTGCTGGAGGCGTAGGCCTGGGCTGCGGACGGATTGTTGCCGACGGTGCCGGGCAGGTTCGGGGCGACGACGGTTGGCGGCGGAGCAACTGGCGCGGCGACCGGCGCCGGGGCTGCTGGTCCTGGTGCCGGTTTCGCAGCAGCCGCTGCTGCTTCCGCTGCCTGGCGTTGGCGCTCAGCCTCTGCTGCCTGCTGCTTTGCCTGCTGGGCCGCCTGGTAGGCCGCAAGCGCCTCCTGGCCTTCCCGGTATCCGCTCTCGACCTCCGCGGTGCTGTCCTTGAGGGCCGCCAACTGGGCCACCAGCATCTGGCCCTGCTGCTGTTGCTCGGCGACCTTGCGGTTCATGGCGTCCTGCGCGGCCTGGGCGGCGTCCAGTTTTGCCTTGGCTTCCCCGGCCAGCCGCTCCCGTTCAGCGGTGGCAGCCGCCTGCTGCTCAGATAAAGCCTGCACCACGTCCCTGGCGGAAGAGGCCCTGTTGTAGAGGGTTCCCGCCTTATCCGTAAGGATGTTCAGCAGGTCAAGTCCCTGCAGGCCGTCCTTCGACTCCACGGCTTGAAGCGTGGCGAACATGCCCAGCCCCGTTCCACCGGTGCGGTAACTGTGCGCTGCCAGAGCGCCCGCTTCCTTGCGGTACTGCTCGCTCTCGGTGGCCGCCCGCTGAGTCTGTGCGGTGAGGACGTCCACGGCGGCGCTGGCGCGCTCCAGCGCCGAGGCAGCCACGGCATAATCTGCCCCGGCGGTGATGGCTGTGGTGCCCAGACCCGCGGCCTGCGTCTGCAGGTCATCGAGCAGGTGATTGATGCGCTCAATCTCGCTGCTCTTGGCGGTTTCGCTTTGTTTGGCTTTCTGGACATCGTCCCAGCTGGGATACCCGCTGGGCGGGTCATCAACGGTCAGCACCAGTGGCGCCTCGGCTGGTGACGCAGCGACCGCTCCGGCCGCAACCGCGGGAACGCCGGGCAGCACCATAGCGCCGGCGAGCAGGGCCGACGTCAGGAGCAGGTGCGCCTTACCGGGGAGCTGGAACATGTCTGGCCCAGCATAGCCGGTCGATGTCGGCCGTTTCTCCTCTCTTCAGAGGTCCCCGGCGGTGGATCCGTCCCCACCCGCCGCTGTCAGCTCGTTCGACACGATGCGGAAGGCCAGCCCGGGGGCGTATCCCTTCCGCGCCAGCATCGACACGAGCCGGCGCGTCAGCTTGTCCCGTTCCAGCTGGTCGGCCGGAAGGGTACCGGGACGAATTTTGCGTCGGACCAAAGCCGAGGCGGCGGCCTGCTCATCCTCGTCGGAGACCTGCTCCAGGGCGGTTTCGGCTGCCTCCCCGTGGATGCCCTTGTCGGCCAGCTCCCGCCGCAGAGCCGTCCTGGCCAGGGAACGGTGTTGCGCCCTGCTGCGCACCCACATGTCGGCGAACGCGGCATCGTCAACGAGCTGCACTTCCTCGAACCTGTCCAGTACGGCTTCGGCAACGTCGTCCGGAACGTTCCGGTCGGCCAGTTTCCGCTCCAGCTGCAGCCTGCTCTTCGGTGAACCGGTCAGCTGTCGCAGCACGATGGATCGTGCCACGGCAACCGGATTCGCATCGACGTCGAGTTCAGGCTCGTTCCGTCCTCGTCCCATTAGCTGCTCTCCCTGGTTGAGGCCCCGCCGGCACGCGGAGGGGCGGGACCGCTAGGGCCGGATCAGAACCCGTCCACGGCTTTGAGCTTGGGGGCGGCTTCCTCCGCAGCAGGCTTCACGCCGACGCCGAGCTTTTCCTTGATCAGGCGCTCGAGCTCCTCGGCCAGCTCCGGGTTGTC
>JAODMR010000117.1 GCA_025465475.1 Micrococcaceae bacterium | reverse complement strand
TAAGGTCGTCGTGTACTGCCTCGTCGATGCCGTCTGCTTCGTTCATAATCGGGCACCCCCCATCGTCGTTGGTGTGAATCCTGTGTAAGTTTTAGCGGTCCAGACCTGGTCCGTTATCAGGTCCGATGTGTTGGTGGGTCCTGGCCTTTTCAGGTGTGGAAGGGATCAGGGATCCGTGCTGGACCGGCACCATGCCGCGGCGTCCAATCTCCGCTGCCGTCAGGTTGGCAGTGGCGGCAGGGGTGTTTCCACTGCCGGCCATGAAGGATGGCGATTATGCCCAAGGGATACCCCCAGGATCAGCGTGAGGTTGGCGTGCGGATGGTCCTGGACCACCTCGGTGAGTACGACGCCGTTTTTGCTGCATGTTCCGCCGTCGAACCGACCTTGAATATCGGCAGGGAGTCCCTGCGCCGGTGGGATCTCCGGCCCAGATCGCCCCAACGGACGCCCCGGGGTCTCCAGAATGAACAGAGCCGGATAAGGGAGCTGGAGAGTGAGAACCGGGAACTGCGGGAGGCAAACGAGATCTTGAAGAAAGCATCGATTTTCTTCACGAGGGAGCCCGACCCTCGCCGCCGCAAAAAACCGGATTCATCGGGGAACTGCGTGCCGATGGTCACGGGGTCGAGCCGGCCTGCAAGATCCTGCGTGAGCAGGGCGTGCAGGTTGCCCCGCCGACTTACCGGTCCTGGAAATCCAAAGCACGCGCTGCCCGGACTGTCACTGACGCCAGCTTCGGACTTGGCACGATACCGAGAACGTCGACAGAATGCCGTCACCAACGTATCAGTCCACAGATGGCGAACGCTGCCGCCCGGCGGGACGTGTTGAGGGCAGGCGTTGCCTTGGGTGGTGCCGCTCCTCAGCTCCGTTTGAGGAGCACGTCAAGAACCTCACCGACCGCGACCTCGTCCAGACCTTCCCTGCGGATCGGCTGGTTCGGATGCAGCTCGTAGAAGTTGCGGCTGCCTACCCTGCGGCGTGTCAGGTAGCCGCCTTCGACCAAGTCCGCCACGATCCGGTGCGCCGCCCGTTCCTGGACGCCCACAGCGTCAGCGATCTCGCGGATCCGGATTCCGGGGTGCCGCGCGACGCAGTAGAGCGCATGTAAGTGATTGGTGAGGAAACCCCATTCAGCCATGTCACCCATAATACTGTCATTTGCGACATGTTGCCCTTGACGTGTCCGGAACAGCGGGCTTACGCTTGCCATGCCGGCGCAAGAATGCCCCACCGCCGGTAGAACCGCGGACCCGGCCGAACGAGAGACCCCTTCCGCCGCTAAGAGGTTGAGACCCACACCTGCGGGCCAGCCTCACGGCTTGTGGAAGGACTTGTCATGGTGCAAAACTCGGCGTACCCGCTCGATCTTGAAGGTGAACGGTCCCCGCATCTGAGCCGTTGGTTGTGGCTCGTCAAATGGCTGCTGATCGTCCCGCACGGCATTGTGCTGTTCTTCCTGTGGATCGTCTTCGCGGTGCTGTCAGTGGTGGCATTCTTCGCGATCCTGTTCACCGGACACTATCCGCGGGCGATTTTCAACTTTAACGTCGGCGTGCTTCGCTGGACATGGCGCGTCAGCTACTACTCCTACAGTGCCCTGGCCACCGACCGCTATCCCCCGTTCTCCCTGGCTGACGATCCGGACTATCCGGCACGACTGTCCGTCGAGTATCCGCAGTCGCTCTCACGCGGACTCGTTCTGGTGAAGTGGTGGCTGCTCGCTCTCCCGCACTACCTCATCATCGGCGTGTTCACCGGTGCCGCCTTCGCCGGCTACACCCAGGTACGCGACGGCAACGCGTGGGCCTATGGGAGCGGCCTCATCGGCCTGCTGGTCTGCATCGCGGGCCTCGTCCTGCTGTTCGCCGACCGCTACCCCCGAGGCCTGTTCGACCTCCTCATGGGCATGAACCGTTGGGTTTTCCGCGTGAGCGCGTATGCCGCCCTAATGACCGACCAATACCCGCCGCTACGCCTCGACATGGGCGCCAGCGAACCGCCACGCGCCTCAGAGGCCCCGACCCTGCTCGGTCCGGATCCGCTGCCAGCGATCTAAGACGGTTCAAACAAGCCGATGCGGCGGGGGCGCTGACAAGCCCGGAGCGAAAGGCTCCCCCGACCGCTTCGACACTGAACATTACCGGCCTGCGGGCCGTCGCTTCCTCCTACCCTTACGGCCCCATCGTCCCGTGAGCACTTTTACCAAACCGGTGCCAACGCACCTTCAAAGGAGCACATCATGGCCACCAATACCCACATCCCTCCGCCGGTCACAGTACCGATCCCGCGGCGCCGAATGCAGCCCACGAGGCGGATCTCCCTGGCCGTCGGCATACTGTATGTGCTCACGTTCGTCTCCATCCCTACCCTCGCCCTCTACAAACCCATCAAGGATGACGCTGGCGCCTTCATCATGGGCGCGGGCAGCACAGCCGCCCTGCAGTGGGGCGCCTTCTCCGAGGTGATTGTTGGTCTGGCCGGCATCGGCACCGCCGTGGTGCTATACCCGGTGGCGAAGCGAATCAGCCAAACCGCGGCCCTGGGATTCGTGGCCGCCCGGCTCCTGGAAACCTGCCTTATCTTCGTCAGCGTCGCCAGCCTGCTTACGGTCATGACGCTGCGAAACGACCTTGCAGGAGCCGCCGGGACGGACTCAGCCTCGATGGTCACGATCGGCCACGGCCTTGTCGCGACCTATAACTGGGTGTTCCTGCTCTCGGGAAGCCTGATGCCTGTCGCCTGCGACCTGCTTCTGGGTTACATGCTGTACCGGTCCGCCCTCGTGCCCCGCATCTTCCCGATCGTCGCACTGGTCGGTGCCCCGCTGCTCCTTGCCTCCGATATTGCGGTTTTCTTCGGCGCCTACGCCAATGTGTCCCCGATCGCCGTTCTCGCCGCAGCGCCTGTGGCCGTGTTCGAACTGTCCCTGGGCATCTGGCTGATCGTCAAAGGTTTCAGGCTAACGCCGCTGATCGCCGACCTCGCCGGCACCAGCCAGTCCACAGCGATCTGAGGGTCAGCTTCACACGAAGGAGACCCGCCAGAACACTGTCCCAATCGTCAGGGAGGAGTAGCCGGTGCAGAAATCATGAATCCCGATTTTGATGCCGAGCGCGGTGAGGTTCCGTAGCCTGGCGATGGCTGGAGGGGAATCCAGGACGACTGTCTCTGTGAGTTCAAGGACGAGGTGGTCGGGGCCAGCCCGGTGTCACGCAAACAGGATCGGAGGGTCTTCAATGTAAGCGTCATCATCGAGTTCCCTGGCGGAGACGTTGACGTGAATTTTCGGTGCCGCTTTCCCGCGCTGACGCCACCACCTTGCAACGTCCGTGCAGACCCTGCTGCAGGACTGCGGCACCGATGCTTATGACGGCTCCATTGCGTTCCGCCGAAACGCACGCTTCCCTTGCCGCTGTTCTTGGCTGCGTAGATGGCCATGTCCGCATGTTGCATCAGGTCATCAAAATTGCTGCCCGTCTCCCCAGTGTCGACACCAAGCTGGCCCCGGTACTTCCGCCAGGGGCAGGACCCACATAACCCGAGCGCTGAGCCTGAGAGCACTCCTAACCTGTACCCGACCTAAGTTGCGTCAACGTCAGCCGGCCGCGACGGCAGACGCTGGGCCCTCACAGCCCAACGGCTGGCAGGTATACCTGTGGCTGCAGGTGCAATCATCCCTCAGGGGGGCCTGGCCCTCATGATTCTCATGCAGAGCCGTCGAGTCCTCCAGCTCCCGATCGCAGCGGCTGTTCCCGGTGCTGGACTGTCCTCGGTGTCAGAGCCCGGCATCCACGTTACGCACGACTATCCCGTCTGTCCTGCCGATATCAGCGGTCTCTCCGGCACCTACCGGTCCCGGTGACAACCCCTGATCATGAATGACTGGGGGCGGCAATCATGCCGGGACCGGCAGGCCAGCACACCCACATCCTGCAACAGGAACGGGCTACGAAAAAGGCAACGGGTGCCGACCGGTGTGGATCCTCGCTGCCGGCTCTTCTAGTAGTCGTCGATGACGAGCCGGTGGCCGGTGTCCAGTTTGTAACCGTGAATGCGAGGTGTGGAGGCTGTAACTTTCATGTCTCCGATCGGCTCCGTGGTGATGGTGCTGCCCTGCGCCTGGACCAGTACGGAGGCCCAGAAGCGGCCGAATCCGGAACCTGCCGGATCCACAAAACCGAAGGTCGACAGTATGACGCTGCCATCATCCCGTGCCAGCGGTACCATTTCGATCGCGATCTGGTCCCCCAGCTTGGTGTCGAAACCGTTCAGGTACTGGAGGACGGGTGAGCAGACGAACAGACCGTCGACGGCGACGGTGCGCAGGCCAATGCGGATCCGGGTAGGACCGACGCTGGCCAACTTGTCCTGTATCTCCTGGACCTCCATGAACGGTTTTCCTTCAGGGGAGAGTTGGGGGTAGACGGTTGTTGGTGCCGGCGATGCGGCACTCGAATTTTTCTGGCCCGTAGGCTTTGCGGATCTCGCCGAGGCCGGGTTGGGTGCGGTTTCCTTCTTTGGTGGTGCCTTGACGGGAAAGACAAGGCTATTCATGGTGAATCCGGCCGATGCCGACATGGCGTCGGATAGGTCCAGGGCGAGCCCGACAACGTCCGGCACACTCCCGGTGACGTCGGGTGCCTCGACCATGTCAGCCGCCGATCCGAGAAATGGTCTTGGGCGGATCGGGAAGGGTCATCTCGCTGTTGACCTTCGGCAGCACCGGATCGGGATCCAGCGTCAGAAGCGTCGTGGGCAGGCGCACCTCCCAGGAGTGTCCCGTGGCGATGCCGTCATCCGGGGCGCCGGTTTGTTGGGCGATCTCGTCCGCGATCGAGATGTAGTTCGGGTCATCTGGTTTCGGCGCCTGCTTACCCGCCCAGGGGAATCCGGTGCACATGAACCAATCCGCTGCGCCTTCATAACCGGGCCGCACGGAAAGAACCACCCGCGCTGATCCGGAGCGAAGGAACTCCTCGTATTGAGGATCAGCGGATTGCTCGGTGAGAAGGTCAGGCCATCCTGGCGCGGCGGTCCAGAAGTAGGGGTACATGACATAGGACATGTTTTCCCACTCAAATGCCTGCTCAAGGAACTGTACGTATGCGCCCAGTTGCTGGGCCTTACCGAGGTCGGTCGCGGGCGGCGCTCCTGGGGAGGCCGGTGGTGTTCTGGTATCGAAGCCGGCAAAGGGTGACCCGATCAAAAGTTCAACCGTTTGGCGCTTCAATTCCTCCCGAACGCGCCTGGCGTTCCGCAAAGGTGACTCGCCCGATATCTCGACACCGGTCTGGACCGAGCGGGCGTCGGCTTCCGCTTCATGCGCACGCAGCAATTCGAAGTAGGCGGCGCGAAGTTTGCTGAACGTTGTGCGCTGCCACGCGGACACGGCCCCCGTTTGGCGCAGGCAGGTGACTTCGACCTGCAGGGAGAAGAACCCGAAGTTCTGGACCATGACGGTGATGGGCAGCGTACCGGTTCGCAGGCCGTTGAGCTGACCGCCGATGGGGGTGGATATGGCGCTGCGCGCTGAGGTTGCTAGGTTGCGTGCCTGGCCAGTTGCCGCCGGATCGTTCTGGCTGTCTCCAACCGTGACGAAGAATGCGGGGGGCACCAGTTCGTAGGTGTAGGGGGCGTCTTTGTTTTTGGCGACCCTTTGCGCGTTAAAGCCCGGAGGCACGGCGTCGTCCTGGTCCCAGGTCGTGAGCCAGCCCTTCCAGGAGCTGTCCGCGAGGTAGCCCTCCGGAACGATCACGGCCCTGCCGTCGGGTGCATTCGATGAACCGGCGGCCGGAGGTGCCCCCTGCGCCGGTGTTACATACACGTCGTGGGAGGTCTTGTCCGTACCCGGATCGGATGATGGCAGATGCAGGAAACCGGTGGCCGTGACTGTCGCGGCGGGGGGCGGCTCAATGCCCTCGGCGTCCCACCGTGTCATGAGCTTGAGGTAGTAGGTTGGCGAGTCCGGGTCCAATGAAACGTCCGTTGGTAAGAGCGGCCGCGAAGCAGGATCGTCCGGTAGTCCCGTGTTGGTGAACGGTGGGGGCTTGGGGATTCGGAACCCGGTCGAGCCTGCTTTTCTTGTCAACCACCTGACGTAGGAGGCGGGCTCAGGTATCTGAAATTCCAGGAGGTAGCGGTGCGGGTAGCGATACCTTTGCAGGCGGATCACTTTGTCGATCCAGCGATACATGCCTACGACGGGCGCGTCCTCCGGGTTGTCCAGTTGGTGGACGTCCTTGTCGCGGACCCGGGTCAGTTGTCGGACAGTGCGCCGGTTCAGCACCCGCTCTTCAACCCGATGGACAGCAGAAGTGACGATTTCACGGGCCGTGGTTTGTGCATGAGCCTCCGCCTCCTCGCGGGAAAAGTCGAGGCTGCCGCCCAGGTGGGAGTCAACTTTCGTGGGGCCGTACTGGCCACTAATGTCTACCTGTGCCTCAACATGCACCGCAAGGGAGGTTTCCGAGTTTGATGCGTCAGTGAGCTCGAAACGGTCAGTTGACTGGCTGTCTCGCTGGTCTGTGGTGGTGGTTTCAGTCTCCGTGGTGTCAGTCGTTTCAGTCTCGTCGGACCGGGAGTGCACGCGCCTTTTGAGCTCATACGGCAGGACGTTTTCCACATGCGCGATCTCGCCGGCCACGTAGCGAGCCCACTCCTGGCGTACCACGTACAGGTCCGCGTACCCCGGGCTACGGACGACCTTGGCGCGGTGCGGCAATGGGAAGATCGGCTTGGGCAAAAGGATGAGGCGCTCCCGCAGCAGCCGGCCCACACGCTCGCTGTCGCGTACCGACGCGCGCGCCAGCAGCATCAACTCGACAAGGCCAAGGATGAGGATCGCCCTCACCAGGACCCGTTGTGTATCAATGGTGACCCCGAAGCCAGCGGCACCCAGCATCCACTCGGCCAGCTTCCGGGCATCCCCATAAAGCGGGTCATCCTTGCCGAAGGCCCCATCAGTTGACCCTTGCGACACCTCCCGGTCGAATATCTTCAAGATTGCCTGCTCGACGTCGGCCGGGACCGCAATGTTGCCGCGGCACGCCAACCAGGCGTCCAACGCCGCTAATTCATCCGCATGCGGCAAGGCGAGATCCGCAATTTCCGTAACTGCACCTGGCAGCCGGTCCGGGTGATCGGCCCACTCGCCGATCACCCCCCTTCGATCATCGGGCTCCGCGGCGCTGAGGTCCTGAAAGAACTGTGATCCAATCAGCCAGCGGGCAAGTCGAATACCGCTGTCCCCTTTCTCCGGGCAAACCCGCTCAGGAGATCGGGCAAGAACGAAACTCAGAACATCGTTAGTCATGGATCCTCCGTAACCCATACCTGCGTAAGCTGAAGGTAGGGCCATGAACGTTACCGGGGCGTTATCGCCCTTTTGTGACGGGGTATGTTTCCTATTTCTGGTGCCCGGATTACGGAAAGCGGCAGCTGACAGTGATCAAGGCAGGAGGGCGCATTGCTGACGGTCATTTTTCGACAGGCATAAATTGATGCCGACCTCCGGCGGCCAAACACTGGGCTGCGGTCTGGCCAAGGCGGGCCACAGGATTCCCTGCCTGACCCGGTGAAGGACGGTCCCCCGGGAACAATTAGGGCGTCTGTCAAGGACTGACATGCCGCTCTCATCCGGGCCGGACGGAAGCCCGGAAGCCGCCTCGCGTGCAACACGCGTGCCGCACGCATGGGGTGCATCCACCGCCGGCAACACCGTGCAGCCACTAGGTCAGTACCGCCGGTTACCGCTGGACACGGCCCGGAACTACGGCAAAAATTACGTGCATTGATGGGGGCCAACAGCCCGAACAGGCGTAGTCCTTTCGACATTCGATGATTTTCCACAGCCCGCAGCCACACAACTGAAAGCACCTTCTTCAGCGGGTTGTTGGACCAAGGCGTGGAGGAGTCATGGCATTCGAACCGGAGTCAGACAACAATCAGCAACGCCTAATTGACTTTCTTGACGATCTGGACGCCGCCCTGCGGGACCTTCTGGAACGACCTCCTGCCGGTATGCGCGGCGAGTACGTCGCCGATCAACTGGAAACCTGGACACATGCGGCAGGGGTCCTGGAAGAGATGCGCCAGGCGATCATGGATACCTCCGAGGAAGTTTTCGAGCGTGCTGGACTGATGTATGGGGCCGGACGAGCAAAGTTTCGGTTGTGGAACGACGCCCGCCGGGCTTTCCTGAAGCTGAGGAACGTCAGGCGCGCCTCAAGGATGTGCCACATCGGAGCCAGCATCGTCGGCAGCATCGCCGATGTCCTGAATCTGGGGGAAGTGCTGAAGGAAAGCATGGAGGCCATCAAGTACGTTGCGGATCTCGCGCTCTCTGAAGGAGGAAGCTGAAGCACCCGCCGCTGCCGTGGTAAAGGCACCGTGTCCGAGTCCCATTGCGACATCGTCGTGCCTTCCGATCTGCAGCGCGCTCGGACGCATTGTAGTTTTCGACCCCTCGCCCAGTAGGCTGCCCTTCTGGGCGGGCTCTTGCCAGGCGCACTAACGAACACCGGCCGGTCGTCCTGGGAAATGGCGGTCGTTGCGAAGCGTTTATCGACGGAAGCCGCCGAACCCATCACCGTTCCGCCGCCGCTGGCCAGTCCGGGCGCAGGCGCGCCAAGCTAACCCGGAACCAGACGATCCGGCCTCGGTAACCCTCGTCAGCACTGACCTGACTGGACGACCACGTACGGCCAGGCACAGAGTCCGACAATGCACTGACCGCAGCTATTTACGGCGACTACGGCAGGTCGGTTGCAGGGTCAGGTGCGCCCGCGGGTCACGGCGAACCAACAACCGCACCCAAGGTGTGACCCACCTCCGACCACTATCCGTGGGGCCAACTCGGAAGTCTGGCCCAAACAGTTCTTTGAGACATGACTGGTGCATGAGCACGACTGTTTTATCGTAGGAATATCGCGGTTACCGCCTCATGCTAACTGCTGAGTTCTCCGAAAAGGTACAGCTGATAGGCGGCGGAGACGAGGTCCCTGCGGGATGGAGCGTGAAGGCGATCGACCTGCTCGACGAGCCACGCCAGCTGCAGTTCATCCAGGCGGACCTGGATCTGGATGCCCGCTGTCCCCCGCGGGCGGCGTATCCTTCGGGCATGCTGCTGGTGTTCTGGCGGCGGGGGTTGAAGTGTTCGGTCAGATCCCCTTCGTCGATGCCGCCGAAAGCGGCGACGGGAAGGTCCGCGTAGGTGATCCTTCGTTGCCGTGCGGCGTCCTGGACGACGGCGAGCAGTTCGGGCGGGAGGTAGAGGCCGACGTTCTTTGTGACGCCTGTTGCCGCCACCGGAACTGCGGAGGCCTCAGCAGCCCTATGGGCTTGATCCCCCACTCCCCCTTGTCCTCGACAGGAAGGGGCATCTCCGGGGCCGAAGCGACGGATACCGCCGGGGCTGGTGCAGGGTTTTCCACTAAATCTGCTGGGCTATCCGCTGGCCATGACCGCCGGCAAACAGCAGGTCGGTCCCGGGCCGACCTGCCACCAGGGGAATGAGCGTTTCAACAAGATGCGGATTCAGGGCCACCGTTCTCTTCCCGGCCCCCGTTTTGGTTGGGCCAACATAAAAGTCCGACACGGCACCGCGCTTCCACGCCTTATTGATCCGTACCGTCGCCGGCCTGGACAGCAGGTTCACGCCCCCGACCGTGACCGCGGTAGCCTCTCCAAAACGAGTCCCTGTCATCGCCAAAAACCTCCGTAAACGCCTAATAACCCTGACTCATCTCCTCAAGAATCAACCCGAATTCCGCATGCGTCAGAAACCGGGCCTCATCCTCCGCCCGGTCGACCGAAGGAAGGCGGACACCCTTGCACGGATTGTCCGTCCTGTACTTTAGCCGGACCACCGTCTCCATGGCAGCGTAAATCAGGCCATGGACGTTCGCGATCGTCTTAGGGCTCCTGCCCTTGGCCTGCATAAAACTGATCCACTGAGTCAAATGACGAATATGGAGCCGGTCGACCGCAATGGAACCAAGCACGGGAACGATATGGAGATCAAGCATCGTTTGATACGTCCGGACGGTCCCCACCCACGGGCGCACCAACAGGTCGATATGTTCCTGAACAACTTCGCCGACGGAGGGAACATCCCGCCTGGCGTCGAGCAACGCGTCCTGCGCGATCTGGAAGGACTGTCCGTTGGCGTCGAGAAGCCTCTTGAGGGTAGCGGCTTCCACCTCGGAGGCGAACGTTATGCCCTGCTGCGTCCGCGTTTCCGGGGCTCGCCAGCGGACAACATACGACCTTGAGCCGTCGAGTTTACCGCGCATCCGAATTGACGCCACGCAGATAATCACACGCCGCTGTCCACACTTTCTGGAGTTTCGTCCACAACGGCAGGTCGAAGCGCATCTGAGCTGCGGAAACATTGTGCCCGA
Source organism: Micrococcaceae bacterium (assembly GCA_025465475.1). Taxonomy (GTDB): domain Bacteria; phylum Actinomycetota; class Actinomycetes; order Actinomycetales; family Micrococcaceae; genus Arthrobacter_M. Next base: position 4,783 of record JAODMR010000117.1, on the reverse strand, counting down.
AGCGGGATTCGAACCGCATTCCAGCCCCTGCAAACACTGGGCACCCCCGAAAACTTGCGGAATCCGAAGCAGTACGAGGGCTGTTCGACACAGTCAGAGGCGAAGGGTGTTGACATTGTCCACACTCCCCTAGTTCCAGGTCAGCACCGCAATTTGCTTCACAACGACCTACCGCAAAGCCAACAGCGTCACACGTCGAAATAGCCCAATCGCCGCCGACCTCAACCTGGTCTGCCTAGTCCCGCAAACCGAACAACTGCTGCCTAACCGATCATCTAACACTGACCTTGCGCGCTGCAATTGACGGAATATCAATTATCGGCGCACGTAATTGAGGCGGGGAGCGGTGGTAAAGAGCTGAGTCCTGAGGTGTTGCCTGGGATCTTTTCTGGCAGTCAACGCATCCGATAGCACCGGGTTCGAGCCAGCAGCCGACCTCGCAATTGCCCCAGACGGGGTCAAACTCGACGAACACACGCCTCCAACGAGCTCGCCGTCGTTCCACAGGCCATAAATGCGCGCTCCATCATTCGCCGTGGCTATGGCGTAACGCTAAAGGGTAGGGGAAGACGGTCACCGTAGCGCGCGATGGAGGCGGCGCGACCGACCGGGCCCGGTCAGGCTGCGATGCCCTCTTCTTCCTCGCGGACCGGGACTTGCTCGTTGGCGATCCGGGTGCGCCGCACACTCCACTGGTGTGTCAGGGTGACCAGGAGGGCGCCTACCGCGATCCATAGCCCCAGCCTGAGCCCGTCAGCCCAGAACCCTTGGCCAGGGAAGTAGCTGAGGGTCTGGGCCGCATGGAGCCAAGCGGAGCCGTTCCAGAAGGTGCTGAGCGCGGCGAAAACCGGCGGCAGCATGACGGACGTGAAGATCCCGCCGGAGCTGGTGAAGTTGAGCATGACGAACAACAGCGTCAGCACCGGCGTCGTCCACTGCCGCAACACGGGATGCAGTCCCACCCCGATCAGGATGATGGACAGGTCGTACAGCCAGGCGAGCAGCCAAATGCCCCACTGGTCATGCTCGATGATGGAGTAGATAGGGCCCGCCACCGTCACACCGATGCCCGCAATAAGGGCCGCGCTAACCACAGAGATCCCGACCCGCCATAATATGGCCACCCGTGCGGCCACCACCGAGATGGCAATGGCGCACGAGTAGCCGCCCACGCTGAGGGCCACCAGGAGAAAGAACAGCCCCTGAGCAGTGGGATCGTGCTCGCCGGGCGCCACAACGTCCTCCACTTTCAGCGGCAGGTGCTGGCCGTAGGCGACCGGAAGGAAGACTTTCTCGACAATCGACGACGTCGTATCCGAGGCGGCGGAGGCCACATACAGCGTGGCCGCGTCCGGTCCGGGCTCGTATGCTGCGGCGATCTCCCGCGCCGAGATGAGTTCGCGGGCCGTCCCGGAATTCGGCACGGTTCGGACATCGAGTTTGCCCGGCGCCTTGTCATTGATCGCCTGTGCAAATATCTGGCTCTCTGGAGTCGTGCCCACCACTGCGATCTGCAGGTGCTCCGGCTCCGGCTGGGCGAAGGCTCCCAGGTAGGCCAGTCCCATTCCCCCGGCAAGGAAGAAGGGGATGAGCAGATGGAGCCCGAGGGCCTTCCAGAACGGTGCGGCGGGCAGCCATGCACGCCGACGGCGACGGGCTGCCAAAGTTTGGGTGTGGGACACGAGTAAGCCTTACTGGAAGAGAAATTGTTGCACTATGCAACATAACCATTGTTGCATGGTGCAACTGGTTTCGATTCCCGATTGCGGTAGCTTGTATGCGTGCAGGACAACGAGAAGCGGACCGAGGACATCGATGCCGTCTACAACCAGATGGAAGTAATCTCGCGGCGCGCAGTCGCCCGGACTCGCCGGATGAGCGCGCCGCTGTCCTTCGTGGAGCACTCCCTGCTGGTGTTCATCGACACAACCCCCGGATGCCGGGCCACCGACATCGCTGCGGATCTCCAGCTGAACCGTTCCACCATTTCGCGCCAGCTGACAACACTCACCGATCTCGGCCTAGTTGAGTACACCTCCGGGAACGATGCGGGGCGCAGGCGGGCCCTCCGGCTAACCGAGCGGGGGCGGCAGCTTCGCGAACGCTCCGTGGAAGCCCAGCGTGGGGTGGTGACCTCGCGGCTCGAGGAGTGGAGCGTGGAGGAAATCGCGTCTTTTGCCGCTGCCCTGGCCCGCTTCAACGCCGGCCCGGAGGAGCCGGACCGCGTCTGAGTCCTACCCCAGCGTTGGAGTCCGGGTGGCGATCGCCGTAAGGGGGCCCCTCGCGGGTCGGCGGACAAGTGGGCGAAAGACCCCCGGGGTTGGGTGGCAACCTGACGAAGCTATGTGTGGCATCGCCTATTCGATTACTTGCTCGGGGGTGACGGTGATGGTGGAGGTCCCGGTGACCCCGGGTTGGGTCGCCGAGATGGTGGCGGTTCCCGCCTTGACCGCGGTGACAAGCCCAGTGCCATCGACCCGGGCAACCTTGGAGTCTCCCGAGACCCAAGCGACCCCTGTTGCCGGCGCGGTGGACCCATCACTGTACGTCAGCCAGGCGGCCAGCCCGATAGTTTCCCCGGCTTGCAGGGATGCCGCTGCCGGCTCAAGGACAAGCCCGGTAACCACCACATCCGGAGGGGTGACGGTGATGGTGGCGGTCCCGGTGACCCCGGATTGCGTCGCCGAGATGGTGGCCGTTCCGGCCTGGACCGCGGTGACGAGCCCCGTGTCATCGACCCGGGCAACCTCGGAGTCTCCCGAAACCCAGGCAACCGCTGTTGCCGGCGCGGTAGACCCATCGCTGTACGTCAGCCGGGCGGCCAGCCTGGTAGTGTCCCCGGCTTGCAGGGATGCCTCTGCCGGCTCAAGGACGAGCCCGGTAACCGTCACAATCCTGGGGGTGACGGTGATGGTGGAGGTCCCGGTGACCCCGGATTGGGTCGCCGAGATGGTGGCGGTTCCCGCCTTGACCGCGGTGACAAGCCCAGCGCCATCGACCCGGGCAACCTCGGAGTCTCCCGAGACCCAAGCGACCCCTGTTGCCGGCACGGTGGACCCATCACTGTAGTGGCCTAAGGCACTGAGCTGATCCTGCATCCCGGCGATGAGTACGGCGGGTACTGAACCGATGGTTACGGCCGTCAGTTTCACCTCTCGGTACTGTCCCACCTTAGCCAGCTGGCCCAGCAGCATAACGACGGCCAGCAGTATGACGACGGTCGTGACCACCGCATAAGCGGCAAAAACCTTCCACTTATAGCGCCGTAGCCCAACCGTGAGCGCCCGCTCAATGTCACCGGGATGGGATATGGCGCGTGCGATGGCGGCTGAGCGCAGTTCCCGGCTAATTTCGGTTTTCACAGGGACCCACTTGCACGTGACCGAGCCAACGATGCCTCTGCGTGTTGCAGCAAATGGATCACATCGGCCAAGGCGCTTCCGGTGAGCGTGGCGATTTCGGCCAGCGAAAGTTCGGCAAACTCATGCAGGACGACAACAACCCGCTCATTGGGGCTCAATGTTGCTAGGGGGCTCAGTGCTGGAACAGCTTCCTGGCTTTGTGGTTCAGTCCGTTGCTGGGGGTGAACCCATTGCGTGTGTGACATGAATCGGTTAACGAATACGCACAGTGTGTATACGCGGATCCCGGGGGTGACCGGTCCGCGCCAGTCTGCTGATGTCTTTGCCCACGCCGCCTCTAACAATATGGCTGCAGTCGCGGGCTCATCGCAGATAAGGTTGGCGCAAAGTTCGAGATCTCTTCTTTGCCCCTCGAAGACCGCCCGCAGTTCCTCCGCACGGTCCTGCAGCGTCGCTGATAACTTCACTCCCGAGGGAAAGCCGAACTCGACGTCGTGGACGGCCGGTAAAAGTATCGCCATCAATAGAACCACAGCGCCGAGGCACATGGGAATCAGGCCGAAAGCGTTCGGGATCTGCCAGCCGGCACCAATAGCCGCAAGCGCAGCAACGAAAGCGATCAGGCGTTTGGGTTGAAATGCGCTGCGCCAATTCCGTTTGGGAACGTTACACATGGGCTGGACGACCTTCCCTCCCCGACACGCACATGCAACTGAGGGGCCGGGTCGCAGGGAGCGCACGCTTGGGATTGGGTCTGCTTGCCAACTCTATCCGGAAGCTGCGGATCGTACAGCCCGCGCTCATGCCGGCTTCCCAACTTCTAGCAGCATGGCGGTAATATACGTCGCCTCCGGTGTCTGATCGTGGAGCTTGCCTGCACGCTGGAACATGTTGGAACCGTATCCGCAATGCGTTACCGCCCCGTTATTGAGTGTAGGAGTTATCGCACCGGGCACCTACAACCCCTCTTTGTCTGGAAAGAATGGGGCTAGAAAAACGTCGCAGGGACGGCTGCAGACGAGGACCGCCATAGTCTCAATCACCACGGAGCTAGGGCTTGCGACCTCGCAAGCCGGCAGCCCCTCAGGGACGGGTGATCGCGGGCCGTTTGGTTAGCTCTTCTGAGGGTTTGTTCCAATCCCATCGATCAGAACTTTCAATTTTGAACGGAAGGAATCAGGGCCGGGCGAAGTTAGGATCGGAAGGTCATCCTCCTCATTCAGGACGGCATTGAATGCTGCGGTCAGTGCTGCGGTTAGGGCTTCCGTCGTGTTGGGAGGACCGATTAGTTTCGTGAAGAACTCGGCGGCGTCCAGGCGGCCCCATATGTAGTCGTTTTCTCGCCAACCCTGTTTGAAGAAGGCTGCGAAATTGTGCATTTCCGTGCCTTTGAGTTTCGGTTCGCTCCACTTGAGTGCGGT
>JAODMR010000157.1 GCA_025465475.1 Micrococcaceae bacterium | reverse complement strand
CGAAATCAGGTACTACCAGCGGGGCGCCATCGTCGCGGGCGTAAATGTGGATCCGGTGACGTGGCGCGGCTCCGACGGCGAAACGGCCCGTGTCCTTCCGTGGTCCGCCGGTGTCCTGGGCAACGATGAACCGCTGTACGGTCTGCCTTCCATTGGAACCGGCGGCGGCACGCTGCACTGGGGTGCCGCCGCTTACAGGTTCAGGGAAGCCGATTTCCGGATGAAGAGCGCCATCGCTGAACGCTTCGGCGCGCAGGCGCTGCCGGAGGGCTCCTCCCTGGCGGACTGGCCCATCAGCTACGCCGACCTGGAGCCGTACTACGACCGGGTTGAATACGAGCAGGGCATCTCCGGCCTCGGCAACACCGGCGGGGTGATCCCCGAGGGCGGAAACCCGTTCGAACCGCCGCGCAGCAGGGACTACCCAATGCCGCCGGTCACACAGGGACCGGGGGACGTACCCTTCGTCGCGGCAACGAAGCGGTTGGGCCTGCACCCCTTCCGCCAGCCGCTGGCCATCAATTCGCAGGAATACAAGGGGCGCCCGGCCTGCGTGAACTGCGGTTTCTGCCACGGCTACCCATGCCACGTCAAGGCAAAGTCCACCACGCAGGTCACGTCGGTTCCGGCTGCCAAGGCCACCGGGAACCTGGACCTCCGGCCCCTGAGCCGGGTTCTGAGGATCAACCGGACCGCCGACGGCAAGCGCGCCACCGGCGTCAGCTACCTCGACAGCACGGGCGTGTACCGGGAAGCGACTGCCGACACCGTCATCCTGACGGCCTATTCCCTGGAAAATGTCCGCCTGCTGCTGCTCTCGGACATTAACAGCAACGGTCAGGTGGGCCAGCACTTCATGACCCACAACTTCGGCTGGTTCACCTCCATCCTGCCCGAGCCGACCAACCCGTTCCTGGGCACGTTCAACGCCTCCAGCGCGGTGGATGACTTCACCTCCGAACTGGTCCCGGACAACGACCTGGGTGTCCTCTGGGGATCTCCCATCATCAGCGTCGTTGGCGACCTTCAGCCGATTGAGGCTTACCACAACATCGATCCGCGGAACCGAAAGTGGGGCCTGGACCTCAAGCACTGGCTGCGTGACAACTACACCCACATGCACCGCATGTACTCCCAGACCACGAACTTCCCATACGCACGCCACTATGTTGATCTGGATCCGCAGGTCAAGGACCGCTGGGGCCAACCGGCGATGCGCATCACTCATGACTGGGACGATCACGACGCGAATTCGGTCACCCTGATGGGCCGCTACAAGGAGAAAATCGCCCGCGAGATGGGGGCGAAGGACTACTGGATGGATTCGCCCCGGCCCCCGTACCACCTCTCAACGCATGACGTCGGGGTTCACCGGATGGGTGAGGATCCCGCCACGTCCGTCACGGACATCTACGGCCAGGTCCATGAGTGCGAGGGGTTGTACGCCATCGGCGGCGGCCAGTTCGTCAGCTATGGCGGGTACAACCCGAACCAGACCATCCAGGCGCTGGCGTACTTCAGCGCGGAGCACCTACTTAGGAAGCTTGGCGTGGACGGCGCGCACCTGGGGCTCCTTCGTGCATCATGACCCCTCCGCCGCGGCCGCGGAGGCATCCGCCGGCCCCAGGTTCGCCGGCAAAGTAGCCTTTATCACCGGCGGGGCACGCGGGCAGGGCCGGAGCCATGCGCTGCGCCTGGCACGTGAGGGAGCGGATATCGCCCTGGTGGACCTGGGCTCCGCCGGGCGGGTGACCGATCCGCAGTACAACACCGCCACCAGCGCCGACCTCTATCAGACCCGGGAGGACGTCCTCACCCTGGGCCGGCGTTGCGTGTCCTTCGAAGTAGACGTGCGTGACTACGACGGCCTTGCCCGGGCGGCGGCAGACACCGCCGCCCGGCTGGGCGGGATTGATTTCGTCATTGCCAACGCCGGCATCACCGACGGGTTTCACCGCACGTGGGAGCTGCCCGTGGAGAACTGGCAAACGATGATCGACATCAACCTCACGGGGGTCTTCCACACCTGCAAGGCCACCGTGCCGCATCTGATTGAGCGGGGAGCGGGTTCGGCCCTGGTGCTGATCAGTTCCGGGGTTGGCCTGAAGGCCGTGCCGCGGCTGGCTCATTATGTTGCCGCGAAGATGGCCTTGCGCGGCTTGAGCACGTCACTGGCCCAGGAGCTGGGGGAATACGGCATCCGCTGCAACGCCGTCCTTCCCGGGGGCATCAACACGGAGATGACGACGGCGATGGTGGAACTGAACCATATCCCCCGGGAGCAACTGTTGGCGGGCTTCCGCGCCGGGCAGTTGATCAACACCGACCTGGAAGTCGCGGATACCACCGCGGCCGTCCTGTGGCTGCTGTCCGATGAAGCACGCCTGGTCACCGGTCTGGAAATGACCGTTGACGCCGGCGAGAGCAAAAAATAATCACTCCTAGTATCAGAAAGGGGCACTCTGTGTCATCTTCAAAGATCCTCAAGGTCGGCATCGTCGGCCTGGAATTCGGCGCCGAATTCATCCCCATCTACCAGCAGCACCCGAACGCCGAAATGTACGCGATCTGCCAGCGTACCGAAACCAAATTGAACGAGGTCGGCGACCAATACGGCGTCGAGGTTAGATACACCGACTATGACAAGATGCTGGCCGATCCCAACATCGACGTCATCCACATCAACACTCCTCTGCAGCTGCACGCCGATCAGGTCGTCGCAGCCCTGGAAGCCGGAAAGCATGTCGGTTGCACGATCCCGATGGCCACGTCCGTGGAGGACTGCAAGCGCATTGTCGACGCCCAACAGCGGACCGGGCTGACGTACATGATGATGGAGACCACCCTGTACAGCAGGGAATTCCTGTTCCTCCAGGACCTCTACCGGACGGGCGCCCTCGGAAAGGTCCAGTTCCTTCGCGCCTCCCACCATCAGGACATGACCGGCTGGCCATCCTATTGGAACGGCATGCCGCCCATGTACAACGGCACCCACGCCATTGGACCCACCCTCGGGCTTGGCGGCAACCAGGCCGAGTACGTCCAGTGCCTGGGTTCAGGGAGCATCTTCGACCGGATGAAGGGCCAGTACGGATCGCCTTTTGCGATCGAGTCCACCCATATCAAGTTCCTTGACAGTGATACCGGTGCGGAAGTGACAAGGCACCTTTGGGCCGTAGCCCGCGAATACCGCGAGAGCTTCGACGTATACGGCTCCATTCGGTCCTTCGAGTGGGCGCAGACAGAAGACGCAGCCCACGTTCTGTACCTCGGCGAAAAACCCGAACGTATCACGGTCCCCGACTTCGCTGACCGTCTCCCCGAACCCATTCGACATTTCACAACTGGCGGGGTCTATACAGCGGGAGGCGAATCAGAACATCGCTCCTTCGTTCAGGGAGGAGGCCATGGCGGTTCTCACCCCCACCTGGCCGACCGTCTGTTGCAAGCCGTCCTCGGCGATGACGAGCCGTTCCCGAACGCGGTTCAGGCGGCGAACATTACCTGTTCCGGCATCCTCTCGCACGAATCGGCACTGCGGGGCGGGGAACGCGTCTATCTTCCGGAGTGGACCCTGATGGACACGAAACCGATCGTTGTCGAACTTGACCAGGACGTCCAGCCCCCGTGGGCGAAGGAATACGAGCTGACCCGCTAGGGACGGTGGCCGTGCCCGGCCGACTCGGAGGGAAAGGTGCTTTCCCTCAAAGTCGGCCGGGCCTCGGATGTTTACCACCAACAGAAACTGCCAGGTGGATACCAGTTCACCTGCCGCTTGGCGAGGTCACCTTCCCGCACCAAAACTCAAGCGTCAAAGGCGAGGCGGAGCCTTCGCCCGTCCGCACGCCACTGGCTCCAACCGATGTAACCGGCTGGGGCGTTCGCCATATGGCCTAGAGACAAGAAAGACACACCATGCCTGGTAGCCACCCTTCAGTCGCTGATCGCCTCCGTTTTCCGGGAATGATCGAGGTACAGGTGGAAAGGGCCGCAGAACTGGACCAAGCCCTGGCTCAGGCTGTCGGCATCATTTCGAAAGCGGCGCATGAACACCACACGGGCATAATGATCACCCGGATTGGCGTAGGCCAATACGTAGTACGCGCTCACCCTGACGTTCCCTTCGGGCTGACACGTCAGCTTGATACCTGACAGCACGGCGTCGGATTAGTTCAGCGGCCAACCCGATGACGTCCAGGCTTTCGGCGTTGGTTCCGCCTGGCAGCCAGCGATCCGCTTCAGACTCCGGCCTCGAGGTGAGCCCAGACTCTGTGCCCCGGTGGCCAACCAGCGCCGCCACTGCTCGAACAGTACCGGGCGACAAAGCAGTGGTGTGGCGATGGTCAGTTCGAAGCCTGGTTGGCCCAACCTGCCGGCTCGAGCGCCGCTGCGGCAGCCAGTTCCGGCGCCAGGGCACTGTCCCAAAGCGCCGCATTCAGGCGGGTGCCGGTGATGTCCGTTGCGGCGTCCGAAGCCAGCCAGAGCAGCGGCTCGACGATCACTTCCGGACGCAGTAATTGGCTGCGCACCGCCTCGGATACGCCGTCGGGGATCATGCCGGTATCGGTGGCGCCGCCGGGCAGCAGGCCGTTGACGGTGACGCCTGATCCGGCAAGGTCCTGGGCCCAGATCACGGTTTCTGACTCAAGCGCGGCTTTGGACGGGCCGTATGGCGAAAAGCCGGCGCGGCGCATGGTGTCGTGGTTCATCGTGATATTGATGATGCGGCCCCAACCCTGGCGCAACATGTGCGGCACGGCCGCCTTGGCCATCAGGAACGGACCGTTGACGTTGGTATCGATGATCGTCCGCCAGGTGTCGTTATCGACCTCCCAGAACCGTGTCGGTTCCGTCAGGAAGGTCGGGCTCACATATTTCATGCCGCGACCGGCGTTGTTGACCAGGATGGAAAGGCCGCCGAAGGCGGTGACTGCTACGTCGACCAGGCGCCGGCAATCGACTTCTTGGGTGACGTCCGCCTGTAGCGCCAGCACGCGGCGCGAGCCGAGCATCATGTTGATGTCATCGGCGACCTTGAGGATCTCGTCTGCCTGGCGTGCGGCCGAGATGACTACACCGGCGCCGGCGCGGGCGAGCCCGAGTGTCATCGCATACCCGAGTCCGCGTCCGCCGCCGGTGACGATGGCAACCTTGCCCTCCAGCGATGCCGTTATCATTTCTGACTCCCTCGTTCTACTGTCTGATTGATTTTTATCTGCAGCCTCGTGACTCGATGGTCTGCGGGTTTACCAGTAGGGGCACTTCCGGCGGCGCTCAGCGCTTCCCGTTGATGATGTCCTCTGCGTTGTCGAAGGCCCAGGCAACCAGAGGCACCAGAAGCTTGCTCAGTTCGAAGCCCTTCTCAGTAAGGCTATAGTCCACCCGCGGTGGAATGACGGGCTGGGCGTGCCTGCTGATTAGCCCGTCGAGTTCCAGCGTCTTGAGCGTCTGGGCCAGCATCTTTTCGCTGATGCCCTCGGCTCGACGGCGCAGTTCACTCCAACGCTGTTCGCCTTCGGAGAGCGACAGCAGGATCAGCACCCCCCATTTGCTGGTGATGTGGTCCAGCAAGGTCCGGCTGGGACACCCGGCCGGAAAGACGCCGTCGGAAAAACTGAGGGGCAGGGGAGCCGGGTGTAGAGGTGCTTCCATAACTCCAGCTTACTGCCGGTTAGTACCTTACCTAAAAGTGCGTACCCCTTAATCGGGAAGTTATTCGACCAGAACGAGGTTGTGCCCTCCGACAGAGCAAAACGTACCGAGAGGAATCATCATGAGCATCGTCGTCACAGGAGCCACCGGCCAGCTGGGCCGCCACGTCATCGAAGCCCTGCTGCAGCGCAGCGTCGCGCCAACCGACATCGTGGCGGTCGGCCGCTCCATCGAAAAGCTGGCCGATTTTGCCGAGCGCGGCGTCCGGGTTCAGGCAATGGACTACTCGGACGCAGCATCCGTGGCAAATGCCCTTCGGGGCGCCCGGCGGGTACTACTGATCTCGGGCAGCGAAGTCGGCCAGCGGGTGGAACAGCACCGGACAGTCATTGAGGCAGCCAAGGCTGAGGGCGTGGAGCTGTTGGCCTACACCAGCATCGCCAATGCCGGGACCAGTGAGATGAAACTGGCCGCCGAGCATCAGGCCACCGAGGCCATTCTTCGCGAATCTGGCGTCCCCTTCGCCCTGCTGCGCAACAGCTGGTACCTGGAGAACTACACAGAGCAGTTGCCGGGAACCCTCGCCCAGGGTGCACTGGCAGGCAGCGCAGGCGACGGCTTGGTCAGCGGAGCGACGCGGGCTGACTACGCGCACGCGGCCGCTGCCGTGCTGGTGGCCGACGGGCAGGCCGGCAAGGTGTACGAACTCGGCGGAGACGAACCCTTCAGCATGGCTGAACTGGCCGGGGAGATCACCACAGCTACCGGCAAGGACGTCACCTACAACAACCTGTCGGCCGAAGATTATGCCGGTCTGCTCACCGGCGTTGGCATTCCCGGGGCCTTTGCTGAAATCCTCGCCGATTCGGACCTGGGCATAGCTCGCGGTGACCTCCTCGTGAGCACGGGTGACCTGCGCCGACTCATCGGACGCCCGACGACTTCCCTTGCCGAAGCCGTGCGGGCTGCCGCCGCCGCTGCCTAAACAGGCGGGAGGAGCGCTGGTGCCCGGCTGGTTCCGCGGACCTGTTCTCCGGGTTGTAAAGGTTCGCTGCTGGTGCGTCCCGCTCCACCCCTGTTGCCCCGTTTCTACGCGTGCCTATAATGTGGGTCCTCGGCGGGTCCGATTATGGCGATCCGCCGGGGTACTCGCGATGCTGGCCGAGGGTTTGGCCATCAGCCTTGGAGTTCAGCAATTCACTCGTTCCCGCTACCGGAATACGGCGCAAAGGGAACGTTTTGCCTCCGCCCGACCAGGTTGTAGGCGCTGAAGTGACTGAAAGAGGTACGTCATGACTGATCAGCTAAAGGACCTTCGCGCCGAGCAGCCGCTGGGCCAGTTGGAGGAGGTCGCCCATTTCCATGGACCGATGCCGACGGGCGTGACAGTGTCGCACGAGGGCCGGATCTTCGTTAATTTTCCCAAATGGGGCGACGACGTGGAATACACCGTTGCCGAGGTGGTCGACGGCGAGACGGTTGCCTACCCGAACCAGGAAATCAACCGAAGCGATCCGAATAACCTGGCCGGCACCCTGATCTCCGTCCAAAGTGTCGTCGTGGACCCGGCAAACCGGTTGTGGATCCTGGACACCGGCAGTCCGCTGTTCCAACCGACGGAATACGGTGGTCCCAAGTTGGTCTGCGTCGACCTGGCAACCGACACGGTGGTGAAGACCATTCTGTTTGCACAGGATGTGGCTCTGCCGACCAGCTATCTCAATGACGTCCGGTTCGATCTGAGGCGCGGGAAAGAGGGGGTCGCCTATCTGACCGATTCCTCAGACCAGGGACCAAACGGAATCGTGGTCACCGACCTGGCCACCGGCGAAAGTTGGCGGCGACTGCACGACCACCCCTCGACGAAAGCGGAAGAGTTGTCCGATTTCGTCCCGGTAGTCGAGGGGCGGCCCCTGCTGCAGCGTAACCCTGACGGTTCGGCCGGCTCGGCGATAGCTATGGGCTCCGATGGTATTGCCATCAGCAGCGACGGAGGCCGGCTGTATTACTGTCCACTGGCCAGTCGTCAACTTTACAGTGTATCCACTGCTGCGCTCGTGGATCGTTCGCTTGACGACGGTGCCGTCGCTGCCACCGTCACGGAGGACGGGGATAAGGGCGGCGCCGGTGATGGGCTCGAATCGGACGCGGCAGGCCATGTTTACGCGACGAACTACGAGCACAATGCCATCCTCCGTTGGGCTTCCGCTTTCGGCGGGGCCTGGGAGACGGTCGCGCATGATCCGCGGCTGTTGTGGCCCGACACGCTCTCGCTGGCCAGGGACGGTTATCTCTATGTCACGGCGAACCAGCTCCATCGGCAATCGGATTACCAGAATGGCAAAGACCTGCGGGTAAAGCCCTATACCCTGTTCCGGATACGGGTTGATGCGGAGCCGGTGCTGCTGCGCTAAGGGGAAGGCTCAGATGCAGCAGCCCGGAACAGCGCCACCGGAAGTGGGTCAACCCGCGTTGGGTCTGCCCACGGGTCAGCGGTATACCGGGTCGGTTGCGTCAGTCCAGGCAGGGACGGCATGAATGCTGATTCCGCCGGAGGGCACCGGAATCTGCGGGAACGGCCCACGCACCTGCGCCAGATAACCAGGACCCAAGGTCGAGGCAAGGCGCCGCCTGGCGCTCATTCAGTATGGTGCCGATGCCGATCTCCGCGCTGCCCGCCAGCCGTGCCAGAAGATCCGGCAGGACTTCAATGCTGTCGACACCGGGGATGGCAGGGACAGATCACTTGTAAGCTCCTCGAGAGCTACGACAGTGGGGTCATCCCCACGAACGAGGCTGCCGCAGCGCTCCGCGGTGGCGGCGGGTATTCTCTGTTGGCCCCAGTGATGCCGATGAAGGTGGCGGTCAGGTCCTCGAGGGTTTGTTGTATCCATTCGAAGGCCGCCTCATCGGTGAATTGCTGCCTTTTGTCCCTGGTGCTGCGCCGGATGTGGATAAGGCACAGGGTTTCAGCCTGGAGTTCCGCGACCAGTTGGTGGATTCTGCTGGGCTCGGCCGGTTGGCCCACCGCCGACACGGCCCTGCCCACGGCCGGCCCTGTCGTGGTGGTTTCACTTGGTCCTGCTGCTTCCGTACCCGTATTCCACCATTGGTTGCGGCCATTCTTAACCGATTTGACTGCGTGGAGGGCTGTGTCGGCATGGTGAAGCAGGGTCCCGGGCGTATCCCCGTCGCGGGGGAATACTGCCAGTCCCATACTCATGCCAATGGAGACCTCCTGACCGGACGGGAGCCTGAACGGTTCCTCCACCACCCTGTTCACATGGGACATGGTGGCCCGGATCTGATCGTCCGCCCGTGCTGTGTCGAGGTTGTCGATGATGACGGCGAACTTGTCACCGCCGATCCGTGCCACGAAGTCCGTCCTGCGCACCTGTCCCTTAAGCCGGCGGGCGGTTTCGTCGATGACCTGGTCGCCGGTTTGATGGTCAAACGATGTGTTGACGGTCCTGAAATCATCCAGGTCGACGATCCCCACGGCGACGGCACCACCTGAGTGACTGGCGCGATCGATGGCTTCGGTGAGTCGCAGGTTCAGGAAATTCCGGTTGGGGAGCCGGGTTTCGGGGTCGTGGTGGGCCAGAAACCATACCTGTTCCTCCAGTGCCTTTTGGACGGTGACGTCGCGCTGCACGCTGATGTAGTGGGTGGTCCCCTCACGTGGATCCCTCACCGGGGCGATGGTCAACGCGTTCCAGAAGGACGTTCCATCCTTACGGAAGTTCAGGATTTCACCCCGAAAGACCTCCCCGGATTCGAGGGCTGACCGAAGGCGGGCGAGGGTTGCAGGGTCGGTTCCCGGTCCCTGCAGGACGCGGCAGTTGGTGCCGAGCATATCCTCGCGGCTGTAGCCGGTGATGTTCGTAAACGCCTCGTTGACGTGCAGGACGTTGTGGTCCGCATCGGTCAGGGCCGTTCCCTCGGAGATCGTGGCCAGCGCACGGACGAGAAGGGATGGGGATTCGTCCGTGGAGCTGTCAATGGTGGGCTGCCTCATGGTGCCGTCTCCCGTGAGGTTCGGGATGCCGGCAAACTCGGGGTACGGGATTCGGGGAGGGGTTCGCTGGGCGGATCGGACGGGGCCGGCGTGTGGGCCGGGCGGGCGGACGAGCGGAGCAACGTATCAACGGTTGCTGCGTCGACGGGCTTGCTGAACAGGTACCCCTGTGCGCGTTCACACTTCATTTGGCGTATTGCCTCTAGTTGCGCCGGTGTTTCGACGCCCTCCGCCACGACGCGGAGCCCGAGGCCGTGCCCGAGACCGACGATGCCAGCAATGAACGCTGCGGCCCCTTCTTCGGCGAGTCGGGCAGTAAAGGACCGGTCGATCTTGACTTCCGTCACCGGAAGAGTGTGCAGCTGGGCCAGGGAGGAATAGCCTGTGCCGAAATCATCCACTGAGATCCCGGTGCCCAGGGCTCGAAGCGCATGCAGGGTGGAATCGTCGACATACGTTTCGGACATGGTCTGGGATTCTGTGACCTCCAACGTCAGTGCAGCGGCGGGGAGCCCCGTTTGTTGCAGGGTGTCCTGAACGAAGGCCTTGAACTCAGGGCTACGGAACTGTGCTGCCGAGACGTTGACGGATACTTCGATCTCATGTCCCGCTGTCCTCCACGCGGCGCCCGCGTGGCAAGCCTCCGCGAGAACGTATGAACCGATCTCCCCAATGAGGTTGCTTTCTTCGGCGAGAGGAATGAAGTCACCGGGCGGGAGCAGGCCCAGTTCGGGATGGTGCCATCGGACCAGGGCTTCCACGGCGACGATGTTATTCGTGGCGACCTCGATTTGAGGCTGGTAGTGCACCCGCAATTCCCCACGACCGGCGGCCCCACGGAGGTCGGCTTCGAGGCGAAAACTGTCCTTGCTCCTCGCCAGGGGTCTTTGGCCCCGGCTGAGGGCTTTGGACTGATACATCTGGAAATCGGCATCCTCGATGAGGAGCCGCGCGGCTTCCGCCAGGGCGTCCTCTCCGAGAAGGTCGTCCGGGAGTGAAGCGCTGACGCTGGTGCCAACAGCCACGTCCACCAGAATCTCCCGGCCATCGAGCTGGAGAGGCTCGGCCAGGCATGCACGGATTCGGGCGGTCAGGAGTTCAGCCTCGGATTCGTTGTCGAGGTTGGCCAGGAGGATAACGAATTCGTCACCGCTGAAGCGTGCGACCGTATCGCTGCTGCGCACGGCGGCCGTGAGCTGGGCTGCGACGTGCCGGAGGGCTGTGTCACCGGCGCCGTGGCCCAGGCTGTCGTTGATCCGTTTGAACCGGTTAACGTCGCAGAACACCAGGCCCACCTGGCGCCCGTCACGGTGAGCCCTCGCCAACGAAGCTTCCAGGCGCTCCTCAAGCAGGACCCTGTTTGGCAGCCCCGTCAGCGGATCGTGGAGGGCCCGCCAGCGGGCATCCTCAAGCAGCCGGATGTTTTCCAGTGCCACGGCCGCCAGGCAGGCCAGCCCGGTGAGGCGTTTGGTCAGGGCTTGATCAAGGCTTTCGGGGGCGCCCTTGCTGCCCCAGTAGGCGACTACCAGGCCACCTAGCTGGTCTCCAGTCAGGATCGGCACGGCCAGGAATGCGTTGACATCGAACTCGGTGAGTACTTTCTGGGCCCAAGGTGAACCATTCCGGCCTACCAGCAGCGGTGTGCCGCTTCTCAGCACGCTGGCCAACTCCGGACTTTCCTGAGTTGTCGTCATGAACTGCCCCGCTTTTTCCGCCAGTTCGCCCTGCCATCCGCTATGTCCGGCGATTCGGAGCTGCCCGGCTTCGGCGTCCCACAGCGCCACGGCGGAGCGGCTGGCTCCGGAGAGGGTGGGAACGGCCTCGGCTATGGCTGTTGCGACGGATTCCACTGTCGAGCCTTCTGCCAGGGTTCGTGCGACCTCGAGCAGCAGCTCGGACGTTTCAGCATTGTCGCGGGCTTCGGAGAGTAATCCCGCGCTGTCGAGCACGGCAGCAGCGTGGCGGGCGTAGGCGCCCAGGGTCTCGGTGTCACCGGGAACAAATTCCTGTCCCGGGTGGGCGACTGCGGCCAGCACACCATAGTGGTGTGCCGCGGAGATCACGGGGACGCTGAGGACCGGAAAACCAACCAGCGTGCTTTCGGCGACATCCGGGGCTGCACTGCCTTCGTTGAGGGCTGCAGCGAGAATGTCACCGGTGCCGCGGACCCGGACATGCCGTCCGCCCGTGGGTAATTGCACGGCGAGAAGGTGCCCGGGCGCGTGGACTGCGCTGTCCGCATGTGCAGCGATCCGGTCCAGGAGTTCTTCCAAAGGTGCGCTGCTGGCCAGTTCCGAGGCCGCTTCTTCCAAAACCTGCAGTCTGTGCTGAGCTGATGATTCCTTGCCCCGGGCGCGTTCGTCGCGGGCGAACCTGCGCAGCAGGTTCTGCACTCGCCTGGCAGGAGGCTCTGCCCAAGACAACCGGAACATGCATTCCGATGCGCCCTTGACCTGACAGATCCCTCTGTGCTCGACCCGTGCCGGGGACATGCCGAACATGACAGGTATTTGCGCCAGGACGCCCAGGGTGTAGTCGCAGTCCACGGGGCTGGGCCGATGCGGGGGCAGCACCTTCCAGCCCACCACAGCCGAACGCGGGCCGACCCGGACACAGCGGAGCACGCAGGCAGTATCAAAGCGCGTCGACAGCCCGGAGATCCGACGGATGAGGGCAGCGGGTGAACCATACGCACGTGCCAGGACCCGCAGGGGCGCGGCGGCCGGGTCCTCCATGGCAGCCGGTCCGAGCCTCAACCCGATGTGGGGGTCGCTGAGTTCAGCAGCAGCGGCATCGAAGAGGGTGATCTTGTCTTGATAGAAAAGTCTTCCCCCGGCAGTCAGCAGCGCTGCCCGTCGATCCTCCATACCGGCACGTATTAGGACACGTCTAACTCCTTCCGGTCCGGCTTGCCTGGCAACGACCCGCAAGAGTAGCCGGCTCGTGAGGGTTGAAGTGCCGGGTACCACCCAGGGCGCGCCCTGGATGAAGCCGCGGCCGGCCATGACATGTCCGCCGGTGTCAGGAATGCTGGGATCGGAACCCGGCACAGGGTCCGGGTGGGGGAGCGTTGTCACTATGGTCTTTCTGGATGGGATGGGAAGGACGGCTGCCCGGGACCGCGGACCCTATGACGGGCAGGGATACTCCGGTGCCCGTCGAGGGCACGGTTACCGGGACATGTCGACGGCCCTGCGTCGTGGAAGGTCAGGCGAGACGGGTAAGGGGACTTACAGAGAACGGCACGGCCAGCAGGGGCGCCGCTCCCTTCACAAATTCCTTGACGTGGCTCTCCTCGTTATGCGCGGTGAGTTCCTCGCGGCAAGTCCATCCCTCAAAGAGGACGAAGGTGCCGGGTCGTTGATCATCGGAAAAAACGGTGTACTCGAGGCATCCCGGGTCTTGTCGGCTTTCTGCCTGCAGAACCGTGAGTGCTTCCTGAAGATCAGCTTCGTACCCTGCTTTGGCGATGAAGATTGGCATAAGCCAAACTTCGGCAGTGTCGTGCCGTACCGGGAGGAGGTTGGTCATGTTTTTCATCCTTGGATGGTCCGGGGATGCGGGAGGGACGACTGGGCCGTCCCTCCCGACGTTGGTCAGGTCAAGCGTTGATCTGCGGAACCTCCACCCATGACTCCTTCTCAGCGGATTCAATAATCGCATCGTCGATGAGGGCGACCTGATAGCCGTCTGCAAAATTGGGGCTTACGCTTCCGCCTTCTGCAATCGCCTTGAAAAAGTCATACGCTTCGATGATCTTCGTTTCGCCGTAGCCGATGCCGAGGGCCGGAATGGGCCACAGGCCTTCTCCGTACGGCGTAGCTGGCCCGGTGTATACGGTGCGGAATCCACGTCGGTCGGCTTGGTCGGATGCGAAGGAAACCTGCAGCTCGTCGCGGCGCTCATAGTTAAAGACGATGCTGCCTTCAGTTCCGTGGATCTCGAAGGTGATGTAGTTGTTCCTGCCATGGGCGTTGCGGGTCGCCTCAACGGATCCTATGGCTCCGTTTGCGAAGCGGATCATTGTCATGACTTCGTCGTCAACATCAACCTGGCCCCGCGGGCCTTCTCCGCCCCGGACCGTACCCAGTGCGTCAGCCCCTCCCGCTTGGAGCGGGCGTTCCGGGATCCAGGTGGACAGGACGGCATTGACGGCGCTGAACTCCCCGACGAGGTACCTGGCCATGTCTATGACGTGTGTGGCGATGTCGCCGAGGGCGCCGGAACCTGCAATCGACTTCTGGAAACGCCAGGACAAAGGGGAGTTGGGGTCGGCGCTCCAATCCTGCAGGTAGGTTCCGCGGAAGTTGAGGATCTGGCCGATGGCACCTTCCTCAATGTACTTTTTGGCCAGTGCGACTGCAGGAGTGCGCCGGTAGTTGAAGGCGACCATGTGGACGATGTTGGCGTCCTTGACCGCGTCGTACATCGCCTTGGATTCCTCACCGGTACGTGCAAGCGGTTTTTCGCAGATGATGTGCTTGCCTGCTTCGGCCGCGGCTATGGCGATTTCTGCGTGGAGGTGGTTCGGCGTCGCGATATCGATGACGTCGATCTCTGGATCGTCGATGATGCTCCGCCAGTCGGAGGTGGAGTTTTCGAAGCCGAAGCGACGGG
The DNA here is from genome assembly GCA_025465475.1 of Micrococcaceae bacterium. GTDB lineage: Bacteria > Actinomycetota > Actinomycetes > Actinomycetales > Micrococcaceae > Arthrobacter_M. Next base: position 5,585 of record JAODMR010000157.1, on the reverse strand, counting down.
CCGCTTCCGCAGCCAGTTCCGGGTTTGCCTCCGCGATGACTTTGCGGACCGGGAGGGCCGGTGCCGGCCAAAAGAACATGGGCATGGCCGCGTACGCGAGCGAGTGGGCTTTGCCCATGAAGCCGCCTCCGATGAGGCCGACGTTGAGGTTCTGCATGTGGATCTTGGTCCTTTCGGAAAAGAGTGGGAACGCGGGTGTGGCTGTCCCTCACGGTTGAAAATGCTTAAAGGATCTTTTCGAGGTACTTCTTGCTGATCTCGGCTGCTTCCCGGGGGTCGCCGTCGTAGTTGTCGAGTTCGACCATGAGCCAGCTGTCGTATCCGCTTTCCCGGATTGCGGCGATGATGTCCGGAAAATCGAGTTCGCCCTGACCCAACGGGAGGAAGGAAAATGGGTCTTTCCGGTAGTCCTTGAGGTGGACGTGCCGGATTCTGTCGGGATACTTCCGGATGACGGCAGCCGGGTCCGCTCCGCCTGCTGCGAGGTGGGCGGTATCGGGGCAAAAGCCGATCCGGGTAAGGGGCATGAGCTTGTCCAGTTCGTCGGGGCTCTCCACGATCGTGCTCAGGTGAGGATGGTAGCTGGCCGTCAGACCGAAGCCTTCTGCGATGTCAGTTACGCTGTCCAGCGCCTGGCCGAGGCGGTGGTAGTCCTCGTCAGTGGTTCCGGACGCCCGCCGTGCTCCACCGCCCACGACGAGCCGTTCAGCTCCGAAGTTCGCCGCCAACTCTGCGGCGCGGCGGATCCGGTGCATCTCGTCCGGGATGATGTCGGCGTAGATGAAGTTTGCCCCGGTGTAGACACTTGTCAAAGTGACCCCCGAACTACTGAGGATTTCCTCAAGTTCCTCTGGCTTTGCTGCGTACTCTGCGAGGTTGCCATCGAACATCTCAACGCCCTCGTAACCGACGGATGCGATGTCCTGAACGGCGTCCTTCATGGATCCGTTGGTCAGGTAAAAAAGGTCCTTGACGCTCGTTACGCCTTGCGCGTGACCGACGACCCCGCCCCACGTGATGGAACAGTATCCAAGTTTCACTGCTTCTGCCTTTCAGGTGCTGTGTAGGAAATGGGTAGTTGGGACGGGTCATCAACGCCGGGCACGTCAACCCACGTTTGTCGGGCAGCGGAAGCAATGACCGCATCGGTTAGTTGGGCAGCCCGCAGACCGTCTCGGAAAGTGGGTAGGCCCTCAGGCGGCTGACCCTGGACAGCCGCATACACGTCCATGGCGAATGAGTTAAAGCTGTCCTGGTATCCCTGCGGATGTCCCGGGGGGAGTCTTGTGTACCGCTGGCCGCCGGGCGTAGTGAGGGTATTCGGGCCGACGGCAATTTCTGAGCGGAAATCCGTGTTGCCCAGGTGCAGGGTGTCCGGTCGCTCCTGGTTGAAGCTGAGGGACGCCTCGGTTCCGTCAAAGGAAAACCACAGGCGGTTCTTTCGGCCAGGACTGACCTGGCTGACGACCAAGGAGCCGGTGGCGCCCTTGTCTGTTTCAAACAGGAGCGTAGCCCCGTCCTCGGTGGCAACGGAAGACAGCCGCCCTCCGGATTCGCGTTGGTCGTATGCCCGACTGGTTTTGGCCACAAGCCTGGTGATTCTGTGTCCGGTGGTGAACTCCATCAGGTCACACCAGTGCACGCCGATGTCACCGAAAGCCCGGGACGCTCCTCCAAGCCTTGGATGGACCCGCCAGTTCATGGCTTGCGCCCCGGCCAGCCAGTCCTGCAGGTAGGAGCCGTGCAGAAGCCAGAGCCGGCCAGCATCGCCGCGGAGGATACGATCACGGGCCTCCCGGACAGCGGGATAGAACCTGTAGACGAAGGGCACGGCAGTAACAACGCCTGCCCGTGCCGCGAGGTCGGTCAGTTCCTGGGCGTCGGCAACACTGGTAGCGAGGGGTTTCTCGCACACGACGGACTTACCCGCCGCGATGGCCTTGCGTGCGAGGTCGGCGTGGGTGGCGTTCGGGGTGCAGATGTGGACAACATCCACATCGTCCCGGGCGATGAGCGCGTCGGGGGACTCCGCCGCGGTGCGGGCGTAGAGGCTGGCTGCTGCCGCTTCAGCGGAAGCCCGGCTGCTTCCGGCGACTGCACTGACTTCGGCGCCTGCTGCCCGCACCGCCTGGGCGTGCACGGACCCCATGAAGCCTGTGCCGATGATCCCGGCCCTGAGTAGAGAGGTCATATTGTCCTACTTCTTTCGAGCCAGGGCCACGGCCAGGATGATGATGGCGCCGCGGACCACCTGCTGCTGGCTGCTGTCGAGTCCTGCCAGGATCAGCCCGTTGTTAATCAGGCCAATCAGCAGGGCACCAAAGAGCGTTCCGATGATGGAGCCGAATCCGCCAAAGAGGCTGGGTCCGCCCAGGATGACGGCGGCAATGGCGGACAGTTCGTCACCGGATCCCCACTGGAATCGGCCGGACTGGAGGCGCCCGGCGTAGAGCATGCCCGCGACGCTCGCGACCGTGCCGGAGATGAGGAGCACCTGGAATTTGATGCGCTTGGTGTTGATGCCGGTGAATTCCGCGGCGTTGCGGTTGCCTCCGGTGGCCAGCACCTGCCGTCCGAACTTGGTGCGGTTGAGGACGACGGCGCCGATGGCAACGAAGATGGCGCTCCAGACGACCAGCCCGGGAACCGGGCCAAAGTTGCCGGACCCGAACACCAGGTTGAACGTATCGTTCAGAATCGGCTGCGGCGCTGAAGCGGTGATCCACTGGGCCACACCGACAGCTATCCCGAGCATGCCGAGCGTCACCAGGAAGGAGGGGATGCCGAGGAGGCTGACCAGGGCACCGTTGAGGGATCCGACCACGAGCCCCACGGCCAGGCCGGCAAGGATGCCGGGGACCAGGCCCCAGTGGGAGAGGGCCATCGCCGAGCAGACGCTGGAGAGGCCAGCCACGGAGCCGACGCTCAGGTCGATTTCTGCGCACGCGATCACGTAAGTCATGCCCACCGCAATGACGGTGATGGTGGCCGTCTGCCGGAAGATGTTCAGCAGGTTATTCGGCGACAGGAAGCCCTGGTCGCGCAGCAGAATCGCGAAGAAAAGGAAGACGACGACGAAGCCGATGTAGATGACGTAGCGTCGCCAGTCGAGTTCCTTCAGCATTGAGCCGAAGTTGCGGGATGCCGCGGTGTCCCCGGGCATGATGGTGTTTGCCTTGCTCACTGTTCAGACTCCCTGGACTGCAAGTTGGAGATATTCCTCGTCAGCTATCTCTCTGAGGGGGATGTCACGGATGATGGAGCCGTCCTTTAGGACGAGGACGCGGTCACTTACCGCAAGTAGTTCCGGGTACTCGGAGGAGATGACGATGACGGCTTTGCCGGCACTGGCCAGCTCACGGATCATGTCCAAAATTTCGCTCTTGGTGCCGATGTCGACGCCGGCCGTTGGCTCGTCCAGAATCAGGATGTCCGGGTCCGTGCCGAGCCACTTGGCGATAACCACCTTCTGCTGGTTGCCTCCCGAGAGCAGCCGCACCGGGCGGTGCGGGTGGGCGACCTTGACTGCGAACCTCTTGATCAGTAAAGAGGAGAGCGCTTTGCCCTTGGCGCCATCCAGCAGGGGTCCGCGTTGAATCTGCCCGAGCAGCGGCAGCAGCAGGTTTTCCTGGACGGAGTGCTCCAGAACGAGCCCCTGGGCCCTGCGGTCCTCCGGGATGAGGGCGATGCCTGCGTCGATGGCCTGTTGCGGAGAGGCGAGTTTGACTTTTTTGCCCCGCAGCAGGACTTCACCGCTGTCCAGTTTGTCGATCCCGAAGAGCGCACGTGCAAGCTCGGTGCGTCCGCTGCCCATGAGTCCTGCCAAGCCGAGGATCTCGCCGGGCCGGAGGGCGAAGGAAACGTCCCGGACCCGATGCCCTGCGTTAAGCCCGCGTACCTCCAGCAGGGGTGATCGGTCGTAGGACTCACGGTCCCGGGCACGATAGGAGAGCTCGCCCTCAATCTTCTTGCCGACGATCCCTTCCACGATCTGTTCGGGAGTGACGTCAGTTAGCGGCTTGGTGAGGAGGTGGCGACCGTCGCGGAGGATGGTGATGCGGTCTGCCAGCCGGTACACCTCATCCATGCGGTGAGAGATGTAGATGATGGAGATCCCACGACCCTTGAGGCGGTCAATGAGCTCAAAGAGCGCTTCGGACTCGTGCCGGGCCAGGCTGGCGGTGGGCTCATCCATGATCAGCACCTGCGCGTTCTGCGCCAGGGCCTTGGCAATCTCGGTCAGCTGCCAGTAGGCGGTGCCGAGCCGGGAGACCTCGGCGCGGGGGTCGACATGGACCTCCATCTCGGAAAAGACTTCCCTGGCCCGCTTCACCGCGGCGCGGTCGTCGATGAGACCACCCCGGCCGAGCGGTTCCACACCGAGGAAGATGTTCTGCGCGACGGTCAGGCTCGGGACGAGGCTGAATTCCTGGAAAACCATGCCGATCCCCGCCGCCTTGGCATCCTGGATGGAGTTGATGGCCGCCGGTTTGCCCCCGATGCGGATCTCGCCGGCGTCTGTCTGGTACACGCCCTGCAGGATCTTCATGAGTGTGGATTTTCCAGCGCCGTTGCCGCCTGCGAGTGCGTGGACCTCGCCCTTCCGGACGTCGAAGCCGACATCCTTCAGTACGGAAACGCCGTTGAAGCCCTTGGAAATCGAGCGCATCTCGACGACATTGTCTGCGGTGTTCATTGTTGCCCTTTCGGGACAGTGCGGGGCCGGGGCCCCGCACTGCCGGGTCTGGCTACTTTTTGTACGAGTCTTGGATGTCCTTGGGAGCGTCCTCGTGGTAGACCTGCTTCCAGGCTTCCAGGACATTGGAGTGGTCCACGGGGACAGCGCTCAGTGCCACATACGCCGGCGCTTCCTTGCCGATGAGGGCCCCGGCGGCCAGCCGGGCTTCAGTTACGCCCTGGTCGAACGGGACCTGCGCTCCGAGGCCGACGACGAGGTCGTCTTTGGCCAGGGCAATGGCCACGTTCTTGCCGAGGTCCTCCGTGGCGATCTTCAGATCCTGCCGGCCGGCAGCGCGGGCAGCGGCCATCACGCCTTCGGCCGGTACGTCCCAGACCGCCCAGATGCCGGACAGGTCGGGGTACTTGCTGAGCATGGCATTCGCAGAAGCCTGGGCGTCGCCGGCAAAGTCGGGGCCCGCAATGCCCTTTTCCTCGACGATCTGGATGTCCGGGTATTCCTTGCTGATCGTTTCCTTGAATCCGTCATAGCGCTGCTTGGTCACGAAGAAGTCGGCCTGGTGGAAGACGACGCCGATCTTTCCCTTGCCACCGAGGGCTTTGGCCATCTGGTGGGCAGAGACAACACCGTTGCCATAGTTGTCGGCGGAGACAACGGAGACGTAGTCCTGGCCCGCAACGAGTCCCTGCGGAATGTTGTCCATGAAGACGAGCTTGGTCCCGGCGGCAGCTGCCTTCTTATACGCGGCCGCCGTGGCCACCGGGTCGGTAGGAATGGAGGCGATGATGTCCGGGTCCTGGGTCATAACCGTCTCGATGTCGGAAACCTGCTTGTCCGGCTTGAAGTTCGCATCAGTTGTGGCGATGACCTTGATGCCGAGCTTTTC
>JAODMR010000106.1 GCA_025465475.1 Micrococcaceae bacterium | reverse complement strand
CCCAGGCCCAGGGCGATCCGGCCGAACTCGGCCCCGCCACCGGTCGCGACGACAACGCCGGTGCAGCTTCCGGTCAGGACGACGGTCCCCATGAACAGGCAACAGGTCAGGTCCGCCAGGGACGCCTCCCCAACGATAGGCGACGGGGTCTTCTCAACGGGCAGGGACTCCCCCGTCAAAATGCTGTCATCGCACAACAACTCCTCACCGGTGAGCAGCCGGATGTCCGCCGGGATGATCGCGCCGAGGCCCAGCCGGACAACATCGCCGGGCACCAGATCCACCACGTCGATTTCGCGTGCGTTGCCGTCCCGGAGAACAACGACCGTGTGCCTAACACGCGAATGAAGCGCCTCCGCGGCCCGTTCGGCCCGGAATTCGTTAGTGAACCCCAAACCAACACTGACCAAAAGGATGACGCCGATGACAATCGAATTGGTCGCGTCCCCTAAAAAGAGCGACAAGGCAGCGGTAACAATCAAGAGGATCAGAATAGGGCTGCCCAGCTGACGCCCAAGTACCGACCACGGGCTGGCCTTGTGGGTCCGCAGCGCGTTCGGTCCCACGACGGCCAGAAGCTCAGCCGCCGCACTGCCGGATAGTCCCAGTACCGTGGATCCCAGATCATGGAGCACCTGGTCGGGGGTACGTCGTGCAGCGTCCTTGATGGAAAGTAGCAGGACAGGCGGGTCGGCGGCCTCAGTCACGACCGGAACTGTCATCGGCATCACCCTGCCGGGCCTCCGCAGGAACGTCCAAGGGCGCGGCCTTTCTCGGGCCGTGGACTACAAGCACAGGACAGGCGGCGTGTTCAGCGCAGGCCGAGCTGACGGAACCCAGCAAAAGGCCCGCGAACCCGCCATGGCCGCGTGATCCGACGACGAGCAGCTGCGCCGACGCACCTGATTCAATCAGGACCTGGGCCGGCTGGCCCTGCATAATATGGGCCGCGAGACCTTCGGGCGGTTCGTCTCCGAACGCCTCCAGCAAAGCCCCTGCCAGGACCTGCCGTGCAATCGGCTCAGGGTCCCACCCGACAACCGCATACGGACCAAATGCCACCTCGAAGTGCCAGGCGGTAACCGCCATGATGGTTGCTCCGAGAGTCGGCGCCAACGTGTTCGCCCATCTCAGGGCAAGAATCGATTCCGAAGAACCGTCGACCCCCACCACAATAACCGAACTTGCACCCCTTATCGGTTCTTCCATGGCAAGGACCTTCCTTTCGGTTCCAATCTCTCCCACAGCCCTGGCCCGTGCACAGGGTCCAAGGTCCCCTAAACGTACGAGACGCGCAGTTTTATCTCTGCGGGCCCTTGCCCTTCATGCAGGTCGTGAGGAGTTCCCTGATAGGGCGCGGCATACCGACCAAGGACATCAGTTACGAGGTGTTCGGCCCGGACCTCTGGCTCGCCGACTTCCAATAGCGGAACCGGGCCAACCACGGGCACCGGCGACCCGGGACCGTCGCCTCGTCATCCGGACAGCAACCGGAACGGAACCCCTGTGCTCCGTCCCAACGGTGCTCGCCGAGCATCTCAGGGCCGTCGCCGAAGGCGCCCGATCACTGCGCGCGGGTTACGTGTGGCAATGTCAGCTCCGGCAACGGCACTACGGGCGTCGAACCCACCTTGGAGATCCTAGACCTCCCCTGAAGCGGACCTACCGCCTCTGCTGACGCATCCATCTGAGGCACGTGGATCCTAAACACGCCTCCCCGGTTAAGACAGAGGAGGGGAACTCAAAAGCGCCCGGCCATTACTTCGGCCGCTGCCCTCGGCGGGCGATGGCGTCAAGAACTTCCTGGTCCGTCAGTCCTCTCTGCCGTTTCGCCAGGATCGTGGCGAATTGGAGGGCGTCGCGGCGTGTACCTTTGCGCACAACTGCCCGGATGGTCGACCGTCCCAGCTGTTCCGCTGCGGCGACGCGATGGTGACCGTCGGCGAGAAGCATGAGCCCGTCGACGTCGAACACATCAACGGGAGTGGCCTCGTCCAGGTTCTGCAGATAGTAGGACACGCGGTCCAGGTCCAGATGAGGGCGGCTGCGTTCAATCGAGTCCTGTCCCAGATCCTTGATCCGGAGGTCCCTTATAGGCATGGATTACAGTCTCGCCGAAAGCGGCTGCCGGGGCCAGATGTTCCCGCTCAGAAGGCAACGTTGGCTGATTGGCGCCCCCGGGGAACGCCACCGGGGGCAGCCACTTGTTTGTTCGGATCGAAGTCCGCTGTGAGACTGTCGGCATGGTGGATTCTGTTGACGTGTCCTGGCAGCTGGACGGCATCACGATGGAGGGCACCGTGGTTCGGCCCGATGGTGAGGGGCCGTTCCCTGCGGTGGTCCTTGTGGCCGGCAGCGGCCCGACCGACCGGGACTGGTGTTCGCCGCTGCTTCCCGGCAGAAACGGCAGCGGGCGGCTTTTCGCTGAGGCGTTCGCCCGTGCCGGTATCGCTTCTCTTCGCTATGACAAGCGCGCGTCGGGACCGCATGCCAGGGACAACGTTCCGAAATTCACCGGCAAAATGAGCATGCAGTCCCATCTGGACGAGCTGGTCGCCGCGGTTAAGGCACTCTGCGCATTCGACTACATCGATTCCTCACGAGTAGTCGGACTTGGCAACAGTGAGGGGGCCCTCCACGTCCTGGACTACGCCACGAGTGATCAGGAGATCCCCTTCGCCGGGATTGTGCTCGCCGCCCCACCTGGCCGGCCCCTGCAAACCGTCTTGCTGTCCCAGCTCGCCCTCCAGGCCGCCCAGTTCCCCGGAGGAACCGAACTGATGCCGAAAGTCGAGGAAGATGCCGCCCGTTACGCCGCCAGACAACCAATGAATCCCGACCCGGGGCTGCCCGAAAATGTGAAGATGGTGCTCGCCAGCTTTGAGGCCCCCATGAACCTCCCCTTCGCCCGGGAACTATGGGTCGAATCGACCGGCGACTCACTCCGGAAGGTGCAGATCCCCACCCTGATATTGATCGGTGGACGCGACATACAAATCGACGCCCACGCCGATGGGAACCCCCTCCAGGACACTGCTGCAGGCATGGCCAACGTGACCTTTGCCTTTCCCCCGCACGCTAACCATGTGTTCAAGGAAGACGCGCGCACCCCGGCCGAAGTGGCCGCATCGCCGGGAAACGGGTACAACGACCCCAACACGCACCTCGATCCCGAAAGCCTTTTGACGATCCTCACCTGGTTGGGACGCACAGTCGATGTGACGGTGCCTGCCGCCT
>JAODMR010000061.1 GCA_025465475.1 Micrococcaceae bacterium | reverse complement strand
TAGGGCCGGATCAGAACCCGTCCACGGCTTTGAGCTTGGGGGCGGCTTCCTCCGCAGCAGGCTTCACGCCGACGCCGAGCTTTTCCTTGATCAGGCGCTCGAGCTCCTCGGCCAGCTCCGGGTTGTCCCGCAGGAACCGGCGGGAGTTTTCCATGCCCTGGCCCAGCTGGTCGCCGTCGTAGGTGAACCAGGAGCCGGACTTCTTGATGAGGCCGTGCTCCACACCCATATCGATGATGCCGCCTTCGCGGGAGATGCCCTGACCATAAATGATGTCGAATTCGGCGACCTTGAAGGGCGGGGCCATCTTGTTCTTGACGATTTTGGCCTTGGTGCGGTTACCGACCGATTCGGCGCCTTCCTTCAGGGTCTGGATCCGGCGCACGTCAATGCGCACCGAGGCGTAGAACTTCAGCGCCTTACCACCCGTGGTGGTTTCCGGGCTGCCGAAGAACACGCCGATCTTTTCACGCAACTGGTTGATGAAGATGGCCGTGGTCTTGGTCTGGCTGAGTCGGCCGGTGATTTTCCGCAGCGCCTGGCTCATCAGGCGGGCCTGCAGGCCGACGTGGCTGTCACCCATTTCGCCTTCGATTTCAGCCCTCGGCACCAGCGCGGCAACCGAGTCAATGACCACGATGTCCAGCGATCCTGAGCCAATAAGCATGTCCATGATTTCCAGCGCCTGCTCACCGGTGTCCGGCTGGGACACGAGCAGTGCATCCACGTCGACGCCCAGTTTGGCGGCGTAGTCGGGGTCAAGGGCGTGCTCGGCATCGATGAAGGCGGCGATGCCACCGGCGCGCTGGGCGTTGGCGACGGCATGCAGGGCGACGGTGGTCTTACCTGACGATTCCGGACCGTAGATTTCGACGACACGCCCGCGCGGAAGGCCACCAATGCCCAGCGCAACATCCAAGGCGATGGAGCCGGTGGGGATGGTCTCGATCGGAGCGCGGACCTCATCCCCCAGCCGCATGATCGAGCCCTTGCCGAACTGCTTGTCGATTTGGGCCAATGCTGCGTCGAGCGCCTTTTGACGGTCTGCTGGAGCGGCCATGATGTACCTCGCACTTTCTTTGCTGCCTGTTATGGCGGACGGTTCGACAGACACGGCGCCTGCTGTCCGGACGGATCGCGGGCTCTGGGCCGGTGTGTTCCACCGCCTGCACCGAAGCTGACTTCTTGTCCACGACGCTAGTCCGGGGGTCCGACAAAATCAGCGTGGGCGCCGGAATGTGGAGAACTCAGGAAAACGTCAGCGTGTCTTCTCTTCTCATTTTATCTCCATCCGAACAGATATTCGAAAGAGGAGCTTCGGCGTGTCACCGTTTGGGCTGGACATCCTTGCCGAAGCGGCGCTCCGCGGGCACATCCTGAATGTCGCAGATGGCCAGCCACACAGTCCGTGGCGGAACGCCGGCCTTCAACGCCTCTGTGGCTGTCCGGCCCCCGGCGGCGGAGAGCACGAGGTCGCGGGCGAGGACGTGGGCATACGCCGAACCGAACTCGTCATCCATCAGCCGCCAAAATTCGCTAACCCGCATCCCTCGAGTCTCTCATGGTGGCCGGGCGCCGGGTGCGGGCGGACTTTACAATAGGACAATGACGACCCCAGACGCTGGCCGTGCCCCTAGCCGTTCCTCAGCCCGGCCCACGCCGGATGCCGTTTCGCCGGAGCGGCGGGGCCGGAGCCCATACCCCGTCAAGGCTTCGTCAGTACCGAATGAAGCGGCCATGGACGCGGTCGAACTGCAGTTGAGCATGTTGTGGCGCAGGGCGCGGTCCATTTCCCGGAACCTCTCGCGCAGTGTCCATCCGGACATGGAGCCAGCCGCCTATGGCCTCCTGACCATCCTGGCCAATGAGGGTTCCATGCGGTTGACCGATTTGGCGGCGAGCATTGGGGTGGGCAAACCGTCGGTGAGCCGGCAGGTCGCTTTCCTTGAAGCCATCGGACTGGTCCGCAAGGAGGCTGACCCGTTCGACGGCAGGGCCTCGTCGATTATGTTGACGGATGAGGGGGCGGAAAAGATGCGCACCGTGCAGACGGCACGCAAGGAGGTCTTCCACACGCAGCTGGCCGCCTGGTCCGAGCAGGAGCTGGTGCAGCTGGCCACGCTGATGGGCAAGCTGAACGATGGCTACGCCAAGGAGTTCCTGACCCGCGAGCCCCGCGACTTCTGAGGTCGGCGGGAACTTCTGAGATCGGCGGGCAGGCCATAGGGCGGCCGGCAAGGAGGAGCCGGTAACCGGAGCAGCGAAAAGGTCCTGCAAACCGGAAAGTCCGCCGCCATTCGGCGACGGGCTTTCGGTTCCGGTCATTGCTGACCGGTAAGACTCGTGGTGCAGGGTCAGAACGCGTTTGTCAGGAGGTCCTTGTTCAGTTCCTCGGTCAGTTCGTCGCCCAGGTCCCGGCCATACCGGGCGGAGAATTCCTGCGGCACGGTGTCCGGTACGGCGACCCCTTCGGCCACCAGCAACCGGTCACTGACCTCGCGAAGCATCAGCGACAACGGAACGTCGAGCGCCGAGCAGATTGAGGACAGGAGTTCCGAGGACGCTTCCTTCTGGCCGCGCTCCACTTCGCTGAGGTAGCCGAGCGAGACGCGTGCGTTGTGTGATACTTCACGGAGGGTACGGCCTTGGCGCTGACGAACATCGCGCAGGACATCTCCAATTTCGTGGCGTAGAACCACCATTTTGCGCTCCTTTTGCTCGTGCTTGGCCTCATTCGCCAAACCCACATCCCGCCAGCGCACTACGCCGTTGACGGACACGGGTTGCTTCACCATCGGTATCGCCTAACTCCCTCTTGGTCGGCCCTGCCGGATCGCTGTTCCAGCCGGTGCCTGATATCTCATCCTAGGGCGCCCTTTCCATCGGCGCCCGCATTATGACCAACTATTGGATCACAGTTTTTGTTCCCGCACCTGCACCACCACCTGCTGCAACAGCGACAACGCCTCGTCGCAGGCCTGCTGCCGGATCAGGGCCCGGCCGCCGTCGAACCGGTATTCGTAGGCCTGGGCCACGCCGTCCAGGGCGACACCGAGGTACACGGTGCCCACCGGCATCCCGTCGTGCGGCTCGGGACCGGCCACGCCCGTCGTTGAAATACCTACCCGGGCTCCGGTGATGCGGCACGCTCCCAGCGCCATCTCGCGGGCCACGGTGGGGTCCACCGAGCCGTTGCTCTCCAGCAGCGCCTCACTGACACCCAGGACGGTGGACTTGACGTTGTTGCGGTACGCCACGACGCCGCCGCAAAGCATGCCCGAGGCGCCGGGAATCTGCACCAGGGTCGCGGAAACCAGTCCGCCGGTGAGGGACTCGGCGGTCGCCACGGTGATGCCGGCGCTGACGGCTTCGGCCACCAGGGAGGGAAGGTCCAGAACGATCACGGCTGACCTGCCTTTGCTGCGGCCCGGACCCGGACGGCCTGGAAAATATAATCGATTCCGGTGACCAGCGTGACGGCGAGCGCCACGAGCATCAGCACCAGCGCGATCGTGGAGAGCCACGATAGGTGGACCGTGACCGGCAGCAGGTACACAAAGATGGCCAGTGTCTGCAGCACCGTTTTCAGTTTTCCGCCCCGGGACGCGGGAATGACGCCGTACCGGATGACGACGAAGCGCAACGCGGTGATGCCCAGTTCGCGGATGAGCATCAGCACCGTCACCCACCAGGGCAGTTCACCGAGCGCTGACAGCAGGATCAGCGCCGCCCCGATCAGGAGTTTGTCAGCGATCGGGTCGGCAATCTTGCCAAAGTTGGTGACCTGTCCGCGGCTGCGCGCCAGGTCACCGTCCAGCTTGTCCGTATAGATTGCCGCCACGAAGGCCACGACGGCGGCCCAGCGCCAGGGACCGCCAGCGGAATGGTCGGTGAGCAGGAAGACCACGAAAAAGGGCACCAGCACGATGCGGAGCAAGGTCAGCATGTTCGGCAGGTTCCATACTTGGGCGGTCGGCGTCGATGAAGTCATCACTGTTCAAGGCTACCGGGCAGCGGACAACCGGAGCCGCCGTCCCGCGCGGCTAACGACCGGTGAGCGACCATGCGTCCTCGGAACCGTCGTCGTCGTCGGAGCCGTCCGCCCATTCAACGGCCTGGCTCCGGGCCGCGAGGTCATCGGCCACCAGGTCAGCCCCGTAACCGTGATTGGCGTTGGCGTTCTCCGCCAGGGCCGCTGTTCCCGGGTCCGGTGCCGCAGCCGCTCCCCCGACGACCGCCGGCCCGTCGCCGCGGATCGCGGCGAGCGTGGTGGCCAGGTCGTCCGGTTTGACCAGCACGTCCCGGGCCTTGGATCCCTCCGAGGGACCCACCACCCCGCGCGATTCGAGCAGGTCCATCAGGCGCCCTGCCTTGGCGAACCCGACGCGGAGTTTGCGCTGCAGCATGGATGTCGATCCGAACTGTGTGGTGACGACGAGTTCGGTGGCCTGCAGCAGCACCTCGAGGTCGTCTCCGATGTCGTCGTCGATCTGTTTCTTCGGCGCATCGACGGCGACGTCGTCACGGTAGACGGCCTGCAACTGGCCCTTGACGTGCTCCACCACCTGGTGGATCTCCGATTCGGTCACCCAGGCGCCCTGCACACGGATGGCTTTTGAGGCCCCCATAGGCAGGAACAGGGCGTCACCCTGGCCAATCAGTTTCTCCGCGCCGGGCTGGTCCAGCACCACACGGGAGTCAGTGACGGAGGACGTGGCGAAGGCCATCCGGGACGGCACGTTGGCCTTGATCAGGCCGGTGACCACGTCCACCGAGGGCCGCTGGGTGGCCAGCACCAGGTGGATGCCGGCGGCGCGGGCCAGCTGCGTGATGCGCACGATCGAGTCCTCAACGTCGCGGGGGGCGACCATCATGAGGTCGGCGAGCTCGTCCACGATCACCAGCAGGTAGGGGTAGGGCTTGATGACGCGCTTTGAGTCGACGGGCGGGTGGACTTTCCCGGCGCGGACGGCCTTGTTGAAGTCGTCGATGTGCTTGAACCCGTAGTTGGACAGGTCGTCGTAGCGGGTGTCCATTTCACGGACCACCCATTGCAGGGCTTCCGCTGCCTTTTTGGGGTTGGTGATGATCGGGGTGATCAGGTGCGGCACGCCCTCATAGGCCGTCAGTTCCACGCGCTTCGGGTCGACCATGACCATGCGCACCTCGTCGGGGGTGGCCCGCATGAGGATGGAGGTGATCATGGAGTTCACGAACGACGATTTACCGGCTCCGGTGGCGCCGGCGACCAGCAGGTGTGGCATCTTGGCGAGGTTCGCGACCACGAATCCACCCTCCACGTCCTTGCCGACACCCATCACCATGGGGTGGTCGGTGCGACGGGCGTTTTGGCTGCGCAGCACGTCCCCGAGCGACACGGTTTCGCGGTCGGTGTTGGGGATCTCAATGCCGATGGCCGACTTCCCGGGGATCGGGGAAAGGATCCGCACGTCGGCGCTGGCCACCGCGTAGGAGATGTTCTTGGACAAGGCGGTGACGCGCTCCACTTTGGTGCCCAGGCCCAGTTCGATCTCGTAGCGGGTGACGGTCGGTCCGCGGGAGAAACCGGTGACCCTGGCATCCACGTTGAACTGGGTGAGCGTCTCGGTCAGGGCGGCGACGACGGCGTCATTCGCTTCCGAACGTTCCTTCGGCGGCGTGCCGGGCGTGAGAACAGCCGCTGAGGGCAGCGTGTATGTCACGTCGCCGGCCAGGGACAGCTGCTCGGTGCGCTGGGGAATGGGAGCGGCGGGGGGTTGGGGTGCCACGGGCGTGGACTTCACCGCGGGCACGCTGGCCGCTGCCGCGGAAACCACCGAGATGGCCTCGGTCGCGGGGGCCGACTCCGTCGAGGAGGCCTGCAGGCCCTGCCGGGCGCGAATCTTTTCCGCCGCGATCTCGGCCTGCGTGGGCCTGCGCACTCCTGGGGGCACGGTGGGCTCGTCCTTGGCCTCGACGGACGCGGACTCTTCGGCTTCGGCGATCAGGGCCTTTTCGAAGGCCTCATCCCCCATGTAGCCGTCCACCCCAGCCTCGTGCTCGGGTTCGGCTTTCCGGCCGAAGAGTCCCTTGCCCTTGCGTCGGGGCAGCTTCTCGGTGGGGGCGGGCTGCGGCCGGTCGTACAGGTAGCTCTGGTCGTGATCGGACCCGCCGTGCTGGTCCGATCCGTCGGTTCCCATCAGCCGCTCGTAGCCGCTGCGAAGCCGGGAGGGGATGGCGCGGAACGGCGTCGCCGTGAGGATCAGGACGCTGACGAACGCTACGAGAGCGTAGAGCGCGAGGGTCAGCCAGACGCTGACGGCGCTGAACGGGGCGGCGGCCAGCAGTCCGACCATTCCGCCGGCCGATCGTACGCCTCCGAATCCGCTCGCCATGGCCGGGGAGCCGGCGGCGGCGTGGGCCAGGGCGGCGGCAGCGACGGTCAGGACGCTGAAGCCGATGGCGATCCGGTTGTTGGCGCGGACGTCGGTGGGATGCCGGAACACCCGCAGCGCAAAGATCAGCAGCATGGGTGGCAAGAGGGCCGCCACCCAGCCCAGGGTGCCCTGCAGCACGCCGTGGACCCCGTCAGCTACCCAGCCCGTCAGCCCCCACCATTCGAAGGTGGCGATACCGATGGCCAGGAGCAGGAAGAGCAGCCCGCTGCCGTCCCTGCGCTCGGCAGGCGGCATGCCGGAGAGGTCGTGCCCCATGCGGCGCACGGCGCCGCCGGCCAGATGCCCCAGGCCCTGCCAGAGACCGGCGAGGGCGCGGACGGGCCAGGGCTGTTGCGGTTCCGGCGGAGTCGGGGAACCCTTGGAGCGCGCCGGGGAGGATCCTGGGGATGACCCCTTGGAAGCGCGCGCAGGTGTGCTGCCCGAGCGGTTGGCAGTCGCACGGGCGGGGGGAGTTCGAGTCGCCATACCCGCCACGATACCGCCGGAAGGGCGGATCCCCGGGGATATCAGGGCCGGAGGCAGCGGGTGCCGTAGCCCCCTGACCGGCGGCTGAAAGCAGTTTCCGCCAGGTGTCAGGCTTCGAGGACCACGGGAATGATCATCGGCCTACGGCGCAGGCGACGGTTGACCCAGGTGCCCACTACCCGCCGCACCACCTGCTGAAGCTGGTAGGTGGTGTGCTCCGTATTGGCGAGCACCGCTTCGAGCAGGGCTTCCTCGATGCGAGGCCGGATCTCGTCGAAAACTGAATCATCCTCGGCGACGCCGCGGGCGTGAATCTCCGGCCCGGAAACAATGCTGCCGGTGGTCCGGTTGACCACGGCAATGATCGAAATGAAGCCCTCGTCGCCCAGGATCCGGCGGTCCTTCAGGTCAGCGTCGGTGATGGCCCCTACGCTGGAGCCGTCCACATAGACGAAGCCGCATTCGACCTGGCCCACGATGCGGGCCTGCCCCCCGGCGACATCAACGACGGCGCCGTCGTCGGTCAGCAACACGTTCCCGGCGGGCACCCCTGAGGCTTCGGCTAGCCGTCCGTTGGCGATCAGGTGCCGGGTCTCCCCGTGCACCGGCATGACGTTGCGTGGCCGGAGGATGTTGTAGCAGTAGAGGAGCTCCCCCGCTGCCGCGTGGCCGGACACATGGACCTTGGCTGTGCCCTTGTGAACGACGTCGGCGCCGAGCTTCAGCAGTCCGTTGATGACCCGGAACACGGCGTTCTCGTTGCCGGGGATGAGTGAGGAGGCCAGGATGACCGTGTCTCCGGGACCGACGGTGATCCGGTGGTCGCCGTTGGCCATTCGCGACAACGCCGCCATCGGCTCGCCCTGGGAGCCGGTGGACATCAGCACCACCCGGTTGTCTGGCAGTTGGTCGACGTTCTTCAGGTCGACCAGTACGTTATCCGGCACCCGCAGGTAGCCCAGCCGGGCCGCGATCTGCATGTTTCGGACCATTGACCGGCCAACGAACGCAACGTGCCTGCCGTGCTGGGCGGCGGCGTCGAGCACCTGCTGGACGCGATGGACGTGGGAGGAGAAGCTCGCGACGATGATGCGCTTTTCGGCGGCACCGAAAAGCCTGTCCAGGGTGGGCCCAATTTCGCGCTCGGCGGTGGTGAAGCCCGGTATGTCGGCGTTCGTGGAGTCCACCATGAACAGGTCGACGCCCTCTTCGCCGAGCCGGGCGAAGTGCCGCAGGTCGGTGATCCTGCCATCCAGCGGCAACTGGTCCATTTTGAAATCGCCGGTGTGCAGCACGTTGCCCGCGGCGGTGCGGATGAAGACGGCCAGCGCGTCGGGGATGGAGTGGTTCACGGCGACGAATTCGCACTCGAAGGGGCCGAACCGTTCCACCTGCCCCTCGGCCACCGTCAGGGACCAGGGTTTGATGCGGTGTTCCTGCAGTTTCGCTTCGACCAGCGCCAGGGTCAGCTGCGAACCGACCAGCGGGATGTCGTTGCGCAGCCGCAACAGGTAGGGCACCGCGCCGATGTGGTCCTCGTGTCCGTGGGTCAGGACGAGGGCGACGACGTCGTCCAGCCGGTTCTCGATGTAGGAGAAGTCGGGCAGGATCAGGTCGACACCCGGTTGCGTTTCTTCGGGAAACAGCACGCCGCAGTCGACGATGAGCAGCTTGCCGGCAATTTCGAAGACTGCCATATTGCGGCCGATTTCCCCCAGCCCGCCCAGCGGCACGATCCGCAGCGTGCCCTCCGGCAGTTCGGGAGGTGTGCTGACGCCGGAAAGGGGCATCTGGATCATCCGGCGAATTCCATTCCGGCCTCCGCCAGGTCAGCCCTGATGACCTCGATCTCGGCCGCGCCGGGCTCCACCAGGGGAAGCCGGACCACGGAGTTTTGCAGGACGCCCTGCCATTTCAGGATTTGCTTGGCCGAGACGGCGCCCTGGATGTGCGTCATGACGGCCCGGACCACGGGGTCCAGCTCAAAATGCAGCGCACGGGCCGTCGTGAAGTCACCGGCCGCGGCGGCGTCCACCAGTTGGCGGAATTTCGCGGTCGCCACGTGGACGGAGACGCTCACCAGCCCGACGGCTCCGGCGGCCATCCAGGGCAGGGTCAGTCCGTCGTCGCCGGCGTACACGTCCAGGTCGGTGTTGGCCAGCACGCGGGTGGTTCCGGCGAAGTCCGCCTTGGCGTCCTTGAGGGCCTTGATCTGGGGGTGGTCAGCGAGCCGGATCAGCGTTTCGGTGGCGATCGGCACTCCGGCCCGGCCTGGAATGTCGTAAATCATCAACGGCAGTTCCGTGGCGTCGGCCATGGCTTCGATGTGCGCCTGGATGCCTGCCTGGCTGGGCTTGTTGTAGTAGGGGGTGACCGCGAGCAGGCCGTCCACCCCTGCCTTCTCGGCGCGCTTGGACATTTCCACTGAATGGGAAGTGTGGTTGCTGCCGGAACCGGCGATGACCTTGGCCCGGCCGCCGACGGCGTCGACGACGGCGCGGAAGAGGTCTTCCTTTTCGTCGTCCTCGAGGGTGGAGGCTTCTCCGGTGGTGCCGGAAATGACGAGCCCATCGCAGCCGTCCTCAACAAGCTTGTTGGCCAGCTCGGTTGTCTGGGCAAAATCGACGGCTCCATCGGCGGTGAAGGGGGTGACCATTGCGGCCACCAGGGTGCCGAAGGGACGGGTGCTCAGATCAGTGTTGGCCATGGACAAAACGTTACCCGGTCGGGTCCGCTTTGGGGGATTCGGCAGGGTGTGGGACGCCTAAATGAGTGCCGCAAATCACTAGAATTAACGCATGATGTTCCTCTTGCCGCCGCGGCATTATGCGGAGAGGGCGGCCACCTCCCGGCGCATCCCGCAATTGCACCCAGTCCTGGCCAACCGGCCAGGACTGGTGAGGGCCCTGGCCGTGGCAGCCATGCTTGTGGCGTTCATCGCTGCCAGCCGAACCGGCGTGGGCGTCCTGCTCCGGGTGCAGGGGAACATTGTGCGGCGCACCGTTGGCCTGGCCCGCGGCATGTCCACGTTCGAGGCGGACCGGACCTACCGGCCGGAGCTTGGCCGGCCGGTCCGGCTGCTGTTGGCCGGAGACTCGGTTGCCGCGGGTTTCGGTGCGGCCAAGCGGAAGCACACGCTTGGCGTCCGCCTGGCCAAGGGGGTGGCACGCCGTACCGGCCGCTCAGTGGAGCTGTTGAGTGTGGCGGTCGTCGGAGCCGAATCGACCATGCTGGCGGCGCAACTGGATGGCCTGCCGCCCGCCTACCGGCCCGATGTGGCGCTGATCGTCATCGGGGGCAACGACGTGGCGCACCGGGTGAAGCCGGGCCAGGCCGCCGCTGACCTCGGGGCCGCCGTCGGGCGCCTGCGGGGTCTGGGCGCGGAGGTGGTGGTGGGAACCTGCCCTGACCTTGGTACTCTGCCGGCCGTGCCGCAGCCACTGCGCCGCCTGGGTGGGCGGGCGTCACACCGGCTCGCCGCCGCACAGCAGAAGGCCGTCCTGGCGGCGGGCGGGCGGCCCGTTCCCCTGGGAGGTGCGGTGGCGGCGCTCTTCCTGGCCCGGCCGGTGGAAATGTTCGCCCAGGACAAATTTCATCCCTCCAGCCTCGGTTACCGTCGCTCCGCGGAAGCGCTGCTTCCCGCGGTGGTCAAGGCCGTGCAGGCTACCGCCGTTCCCGGGCACGCCGGCCGGCGCCGTCGTACCCGGCACAGGATCGTTGTTATGCCCCCGTTGCCATCCGGTTCGCAGCCAGGAACGGCATGACGGCTGCCAGGACTTCGGTCGCGGGGAACAGGGTGGAGGCATGGGTTCGGCCCGGCAGCGCAAGGACCTGGGCGGCGGGCATCAGTTCTGCCGCCCGCAGGGAGTCAGCCAGCCGGGGCGTGTCCCGGGAACCGGCGAGCAGCAGAGTGGGGATGGTAATGCCAGCTACCACGGCCTCGTCGAGCCCGGCTTCCTTCTCCGTGCGGCGGAAATAGGCCAGCAGGGCTGCGGCGTCGTTGGCGAGAAAGGCTGCCCGGGTGGCGGGATCCAGCGGTCGTCCCTGCCCCTGTTCCCAGCCGGCGACGAAACCCTGCATTCCCGAGGCGGCCAGTGCGGACTCCCACTGTGAAAAGAACAGGTCCCCGATGACGCCCTCGCCCACCCGGTAGCTGCCTCCCGCGGAGACGAAACTGTGTAACCGGCCCGGATGTGCTGCCGCCACGGCGAAACCGGCCCGGGCGCCGAAGGAGTAACCGAAGTAATGGGCAGCCTCCGCTCCCGTCGCGTCCAGCACAGCAAGCAGGTCAGCGACCACCAGCTCCATCGCGTAGTCCTCCGGGCGGTGCGGCTTGTCACTGCGGCCGTGCCCCCGCAGGTCCACCGTGATGACCCGGTAGTGCTGCCGCAGCTCCTTCAGGTAGCCGAACCCACGCCAGATCGCCTTGGAGAGGGCGCTGCCGTGGACCAGCAACAACGGTTCCCCTTCCCCGCTGACCGCGTAGGCGATGCGTGTCCCATCCAGGGGGTTGACCGCCGCCAGGGCGGTTGAAGGAGCGACGGCGGTAGGTGGCTGGTCCATGCCTTCCACCCTACGTGCGCCGGGCAGGGCACGCGGGTTGGCACCGGCTGGCGACGCCATCCGGCGCCGGAAGGGTGACGCCATCGGGACACCGGCAGGCGTGGGAGGATCGGTAGGTGGCTGCACTGAAACAACGGTTGACGGGAATTGATGCGGCCCGTGGACTGGCCCTGTTGGGCATGATGTCCACGCACACGATGCCGCTGTTCGACCCTGGACCCGGCAATCCGCCGTCCCTGGTCGGTTTGCTGTATTCGGGCCGTTCGGCGGCACTGTTCGCGGTTCTGGCCGGGGTGGGGCTTGCCCTGCTATCCGGCCGGGAAAGCCCTCATGCCGGGCCGGCGTTAGCAGCCGACCGCCGGGCGGTGGCAGCACGGGCCGTCGTGATTCTTGCCATTGGCCTGTCACTGGGCGGGCTGGACGTCAATGTGGCGGTGATCCTGGTGCACTACGCGGTCCTGTTTTTGTGCATGCTGCCGTTCCTGGGTTTGCCGCTGCGGGCCCTGTCCCTGTGGGTCACCGGTTGGGTGCTGCTCTCCCCCGTCCTGGCGTACCTTGTCCGGCCGCAGCTGGCGGCCCTACTGGGGGCACCGCGGCTCTCGGGCAACCCGGACTGGGACTCGGTGATGTCCTGGGAGTCGGGGTGGAACGCCTTGGGGGACGTGCTGTTCACCGGCTACTACCCGGTGGTCCAATGGATGACCTACCTGCTGTTCGGACTCATCCTGGGCCGCTTGGCGCTGTCCCGGTTGAAGGTGCAGCTGATCCTGATTGTGGCCGGTGGCCTGGTCGCGTTCGCGGCGAAGGGGGTGGCGTCCTTCTTCCTGGATTATTTGGGCGGGCAGCAGGCGTTGCTGGCGACGGACGAGGCAGCGCGCTGGCCGCTGGAAAGTCTGTTGCAGGTTGACCTGGCCTGGGTGGACCAGCGTGGGTCCTGGTGGTGGCTGGCAACGGCCGCTCCGCACGCCGGCACCACCTTGGACCTGCTGCACACCACCGGTGTGGCGGCTGCCGTGCTGGGCGTTTGCCTGCTCGTCACCCGGGCATCTCCGCGGGTGCTGCTGCCGTTGAGCGGGGCCGGCGCAATGACGCTGACGCTGTACTCGCTCCACGTGTGGGCGCTGAGCCTGACCGTTCACGGGCTTCCCCCGGGCTGGACTCCGGACCTGTTGTTCCTGGCGCACGCGATCGGGGCACTGTTGCTGGGAACGGTTTTCGCCCTGGCAGGCTGGCGGGGACCACTGGAACTCGTGGCCCACGCGGCTGCGGCCCTGGCGGCGCACCGGAGGGGCGCGGCAATCACGACGCCCGGGCGGCGCAGGCTGCGATAAGGCGCAGGCTGCGTTAAGGCGACGCGCCAGGGACGGCCGGCTTGTCAGCCCCAGCGACGTCAGCCTCAGCGACCCTTAGCTAGCTCGTCGTGCCAAAAAGCTGAATGGCCCGGCGCATGGACCGGCGGGCCATGGTGCGGTCCCCGCTGGCATCGTAGGCGCAGGACAGACGGAACCAGGAACGCCAACTGTCCGGGGATTCCTCCGTCTCCGTCCTATATGCAGCGAAGGCTTCGTCAGCAGCGGCACGCACGATACGGCCACCGGGCGTCCTTGGCAGGTCATCGACCGGCAGGCCACCTTCAGCCTCCAGAATCCGGGCCAAACGCTCCGTCCGCACACCGAAGAGGACCTCACGGATCAGGGCCCAGGCGCCGACCAGCGGCAGGACCAGGTACGCGGCACCCAGTCCCTTCGCCGTCCAGTTGGGGTCCTGCAGCAGCCACATGGCCTGTTGCACCATGACCACCAGGTAGAACACGAGCAACAGGCAGATCAGGCCGACCCATACCTTGGTGCGCGACATGTCAGCCCTCAAGGTCCAGGTAGCCGTCCAGCCCCACCGTCAGCCCAGGGCGTCCAGCGACGTTGCGGACCCCGATCAGCACACCGGGCATGAAGGACTCCTGGTTGAAGGAGTCGTGCCGGATGGTGAGTTGCTCGCCGAAGCTGCCCAACAGCACCTCCTGGTGTGCCACCAGGCCGGAGAGCCGGATGCTGTGCACCGGTATGCCGGCCACCACCGCTCCGCGGGCGCCGTCGAGCTGCTTTTCGGTGGCGTCCGGCGCGGGAGGGGTGCCCGCGGCGGCGCGGGCGGCCGCAATCAGTTCTGCCGTGCGCAGGGCCGTTCCGGAGGGGGCGTCAACTTTTTTGGGGTGGTGCAGTTCAATGATTTCGACCGAATCGAAGTATTTTGCGGCCTTTGCAGCGAAGGACGTCGCCAGGACCGACCCCAGGGCAAAGTTCGGGGCGATCAATACTCCGGTGCCCGGGTGTTCGCCGAGCAGTGTCCGAAGGTTATCCAGTTTGGCGCCGGTCCAGCCGGTGGTGCCCACGACGGCGTGAATGCCATGCTCGACGGCGTAGCGGACGTTGGTTTCCGTGGCGTCCGGCACCGTCAGGTCGATGACGATTTCCGTGCCCGCGGACACCAGCGTGTCCAGGGAGTCTTTGCTGCCCAGCGACGCGACCAGGTCCAGGTCCGGTGCTGCCTGAACGGCCTTGACGGCCTCCCGTCCCATCCGGCCGGTGGCGCCGAGGACGGCCACCCGTACGTTGTTGCTCATGCTTCCACCCTAGCCGGGTTGGGACCCGCTCCCCGCCCCGCCTGCGCCGACCCACTCCACGGTGCCGTCAGCGAAAAACTGCTCCTTCCAGATCGGCACCTCCTCCTTGATCCGATCGACAATGGCGATGCAGGCGGCGAACGCTGCGCCGCGGTGCGGGGCGGCGACGGCGCACACCAGGGCGGCCTCCCCCACCTCCAGCGGGCCCACCCGGTGGGCCGCCCAGATGCGCAACCCGCCGGACGACCCGGCGGGCGCGTCCTGCCGCGCAACGGACTCAACCACCTCGGCCAGAATCCGTGCCGCGGAGGGGTGCGCGGAGTAGGACAGCCGTGCCACGTCCCTGCCGCCGTCGTGGTTCCGCACGACACCGCTGAAACTGACCGCCGCGCCGCAGTCCGGCGCGTCAACGGCGGCGAGCGCCTGCTCCACAGAGATGGCGTCGGCACTCAGGCCGGCGTAAAGGATTTCAGTGCTTCTGCTGGACATGTCCAGGCCTGCTTCCGTGTCCCTCGTCCGACTGGTTTTCCCCGTGGGCTCCGTGCAGGTGCCGGTCCCCCGCCAACTGTGCGCAGGCGTGGGCCAGCAGCGGCGCCAGGACCTCCAGCCCGTCACGCACGCCGCCGGTGGAGCCTGGCAGGTTAATGATCAGGGTTTGTCCGCTGATGCCCGCATGGCCCCTGCTCAGGGCTGCCAGCGGGGTGGAGCGGCGGCCGGCGGCGCGGAGGGCTTCCATGATGCCGGGAACTTCCCGTTCCAGCAGCGGCTGGGTCATCTCCGGGGTCAGGTCATCCTCGGTCAGCCCGGTGCCGCCACTGGTGAGGATGACGGCGGGGTGCTGTGCCAGCAGGGACTGGAGTGCATCATGGACGTCCTCCCCATCGGCGACAACGTGCACCGGCAGCACCTCAAAGCCCTGCTGCTCCAGCCAGGGAACCAGGATGGGTGCGGTGGCGTCCTCATATACGCCGGTGGCGGCCCGGGTGGAGGCGATGACGATGCCGGCGGTCGGCCCGGTCGGAGTGCTCACAGGGACCAGTCCCCGCTCTTGCCGCCACTCTTGGCCAGCACCCGGATGTCACCGATGACCGCATGCTTGTCCACGGCCTTGATCATGTCGTAGACGCTGAGCGCGGCGACGGAGGCCGCCGTCAGCGCCTCCATCTCCACGCCCGTGACTCCTCGCGTTTTCACTGTTGCGGCGATGAGCACGGCCGATTCGGACAGCTGGAAGTCGACGGTGACCTTACTGATGGGCAGGGGATGGCACAGGGGCACCAGCTCTGGAGTTTTCTTGGCGGCCAGGATGCCTGCCACCCGTGCCACGGCAAGGGCGTCCCCCTTGGGCAGCTCACCGGCGCCCAACAGGTGCAGCACTTCCTCCGTCGTGGATACGCGGGCCTGCGCCGTGGCCTGCCGCGTGGTGACCTCCTTGGCGGAGACGTCGACCATTTGGGCGGTGCCGTCGGAGCGCAGATGGGTCAGTGCCGGGGATCCGGGTGTGTGCGGCAGCGGCTGGTCGGCAGGCGAAGGGGTCATAGCAGCCATACTTCCACTTCTTCCCCGGCTTCCAGTGTTGTGACATTGGCAGGTACCTGCACCAGGGCGTTGGCGGCGGCCAGGGCGCCGAGCAGGTGTGATGATTCGCCGCCTGCCAGGCTCACCGCCGCGCCGGACTGCCCGGGCGGAGGCGGCCCATACACTGCCCGCCGGACCTGGTGCTTTCCGGCCGGGGAGGTGAGCGGCCCGGCCAGCGTGGCACGGATCCGCGGACGGGGAGCCGGCGCACCGACCAGGGTGGTCAGCGCCGGCCGGAGGAACATCTCAAAGGAGACGACCGAGCTGACGGGGTTGCCGGGAAAGGCCAGGAATGGCACCCCCTGAAACAGCCCCAGCCCCTGCGGCCCGCCCGGCTGCAGGGCGACCGGGCAGAACAGCGCGTCAGGACCGGACAGTGCCAGTCGAACCACCTCGAACGCGCCGGCGCTGATGCCGCCCATGGTCAGAATGAGGTCGATCCCGCCGTCGTCCACTGCTGCGGCCAGCAGGGTGAGCAGGGCCTCCGGCTGATCGGGCACCAATCCGGCCGGCACAACATCGACCCCAGCCTGGGCAAGGTTGGCCTGCAGCAGGGCCGTGTTGGCGTCAAAAATCTTCCCGGCCGGGAGCGGCTGTCCGGGGAGAACCACCTCGTCACCGGTGGCCACCAACAGCACGCGGGGCCTGGGACGGACCTCCAGCTCAGCCAAACCGAGCGCGGCCGCCAGCCCCAGGTGCGCCGGGGTGAGCCGGGTCCCGGCCGGAATCGCCACCGTGCCCTGCGGCACGTCGCTGCCGGTGGAGCGGACGAACCGGCCGGCGGGCGTAGCCGGCAATGTGACGGCCATCGGCACGCTGCCCGGCACTTGATCGGGAAAGGCCGGCGGTTCCGCCTGCTCCACCGGCACGACGGCGTTGGCTCCGGGAGGCAGCGCCGCTCCGGTCATGATCGGGGCGGCCCAGCCGCGCGGCAGGACCGGTGGCACGGTTCCGGCAGCAATCGTGGCGGCGACCTGGAGCTCCGCTGGCTTCGAAAGGTCCTCCGCGTGTACGGCGAACCCGTCCATCTGAGAGTTGTCAAAGGGCGGAAGGCTCAGCGGCGCAACGACGTCGTGCAGGGTCACCCGGCCCAAAGCCGCGGCCAGGGGCAGTTTCTCTGCGCGTTCGTCCGGAAGCCCGTCGGTGGGTCCGGGGCGGGGGCCGGACGAGGGAAAGGCCGCTTCGGCTGGCGCAGTGCCGGCTGGCAGCGGCGACTTTGAGGGCCCGGTAAGCAAACGACCGGCCCAAGCCGTGGCGAGCAGCTCCAAGACAGCTGCCTGGTGTGCCTCTACCGTCCTGCGCATTTGCTGCCTTTCCTGCTGGTGTGGGCCGTCGGTGAGCGGACTATTCGGACCCGGTGAGCGGACTATTCGGACCCGGTGACCGCGGTGATCATGCGTTCCATCCGCGCGATGCCGGCGAACCTCCCGGCGTTGTCAGTGACCAACAGCGGGTCAAAGCGGTTGGCAGCAGTTCTGGTCATGGACCGCGCCAGCGCCTCCGACAGCCGAGTGTCGAGGTTTACCCGCACTCCGGAACTGAAAACCCCGAGCGCTGCCGCCTCGGAGTTCAGCACAGACACGGGCCGCAAATGTTCCCCGACCAGGACCACAAACTCCAGCATGGGATTGTTGCGCATGGCCTCGGAGGCTTCCCCGACGCTGCCCGCTGTTACGGACGGCTCGACGATGTCGCGGATCACTGACTTGTGCTGCGGGGTCTGGCGGGCTGCCAGCAGGTGGGCCATGTCGGGGTCGAGCCCTACCCACGGCGGGCCGGGACGCGCCAGGCAGTAGCCCTGCACCAGCGGCACGCCCAGGGAGACGAGCGCTTCGAGTTCCTCGACCCGTTCCACCCCTTCCGCCAACACCCAGGCATCGACGCGGCTGGCGAAGGTGCCCAGCATTTCGATGAGCGCACGCTTGGCCTCGTCCCTGTCCACGTCCTGCACCAGGTCGCGGTCAATCTTGATCATTGACGGGCGCAAGGACAACAGGTGCCGTAGCCCCGCGTACCCGGCACCGGCGTCGTCGACGGCTATCAGGGCACCTGCGGCGCGCAACTGGTTCAGGTCCGGCTCAAGGTCCAGGTAGGAATCGATGGGCGTCTGCTCCGTCAGTTCCACGATCAGGCCGCCAAGGTTGCCTTCCTCCCGCCAGATGTTCCGGATGATCTCCGACGTCAGCAGTTCCGGGGAGACGTTGAGGGTCAGGAAGCAGTTGGGCGGCAGTGCCGGCCGGGCCGCCAGGGCCGTGCGCAGCGCCGCAGCCTCCAGCTCCTCGGATTTTCCGTACCGGCGCGCGGCGGCGAACCACGCCTCGGGGTTCCGCTCGGGGTAGCCGGGAAACCGGGCCAACGCCTCGTAGCCGACCACCGTCCCGCGGGCGGTGTCGGCAATGGGCTGGTACGCGGCGCTGAGGCCCTCCCCGCGGCAGGCGGCCTTCAGCCAGGCGTCCCAGTCCGGCGGCGTCGCCGGACCGTTTTCCGTGGTGGAACCGCCCGCGCTGGGGGTCAACTAACCGAAACGATGGACCGGCGGACCGAGTGGACCAGTTCCGGCGACAGTTCGGTCAGGCCGTGCGCTGCGGCAGCATGGCCGGCAACGCTGACCAGGATCTCATCCTCCGTGCTGCACACCCAACGGGATTCGCATCCGGGTACGACATCTCCACACGCAAACGACTTCACTGCAGCTCCTTGATTTGAATTGAACGGCACAACTGTACCCCGTGCGTGGTACCTCCCCGGTCCGCTCCTCCGGGTGGCTGACGGGCGACGGCGGGCTGCCGCTTAGGGGCACCCAATCGGGTGGTGTCACGTCGCTGTGAGGGAGATGGTGTGGTAGCCGGAGGCGCCGTCCGGGGCGACGGGTGCCACTTGGTCCGTCTGCGGTGTACCGCCGCCGTCGAAGGCCCGCACCTGCAGCCGGTGCTGTCCGGACTTGAGCTCGGGGTGGGCCACCCACTGGTACCAGGTGTCCGCGGAGATACCCGGGGCCAGCTGGGCCTCCTGCCACTGCCCGTCGTCGACACGCACCTGGACGCGGGAGATGCCGTTGTGGGGAGCCCACGCCACACCGCCCACTGCGACGGGGCCAGCCGGAACGGTGCGGTTCGGGCGCGGCGTGTCGATTCTTGACGAGGTCTTGATGGGGCCGTGGTCGGACCAGCCGCGGGTGGACCAGTACGCGACGTCGTCGGCAAAACGGGTGACCTTCAACGTCGTGACCCATTTGGTGGCGGAGACGAACCCATAGAGTCCGGGGACAATCAGGCGCGCCGGAAATCCGTGTTCCAGCGGCAACACGGTGCCATTCATGCCCACGGCGACCATGGCATCGCGATCGTCTGTGAGCGCCTCCAAGGGTGTGCCCGCGGTGAAACCGTCAGTGCTGCGGGAGAGCACCATGTCCGCTCCCGGCTTTACTCCTGCCCGAGCCAGCAAGTCGCGCACCGGGTAGCCCAGCCATTTCGCGTTGCCGATCAGTTGCCCCCCGACTTCATTGGACACGCAGGCAATGGTGATGTGGCGTTCGATCAGCGGCAGGGCGAGCAATGTGGGCAGGTCGATCGTCACTTCCCGTTCGACCATGCCGGTGATCGTCAGCCGCCAGCTGTTGGGGTCAACGCTGGGGACCACCAGAGCCGTGTCAATGCGGTAGAAGTCGGCGTTCGGAGTGACGAGCGGTGCAACGTCGGGAGTGCCGAGGTCCGCCCCGGCCGGGATGCCGGGCGCGGTTGAGCGGGCAACAGGCAGTTTGAGTTTCTCGCGTGCCTGCGCGACGGCGCTAACACTTGTCCTGACGACGCCCGCCACCGTAGCGGACACGGCAGCGACCACGGCGCCCACTCCAATTGCCTGCAGGAACCTGCGGCGCGCAGGCCCTGCCGGGCCGCCCGTGTTGGCTAGGCCTGCCACGTCGGAAGGGGTGCGGCCAATCACCTCGGGTGGCGTGGAGGTAGCGGCATCGGACGGGGCCGAGGTCGGTGCGGCACCGCCAAAGCCTGTTGCCGTCGATGCGGCGCTGTTTGCGGTAGCGGGGACCCTAGCTGCGACTGCGGCAGCATCCGAGGCAGGGGCTGGCGCAGGCGCGAGGACGGCCAGCCAACGCAGGAGACGTTCACGGAAGGCTGATAGCAGGAAGATGGACAGTCCCGCGGCCACCAGCGGAGGCAACAGGGCCGTCGTCGTGCTTTGTGCCCGGGTAAGCACGGCCAGAGCCCCAACAACGCCGAAGGCCCCGATGCCGACCAGTCCCCATGCCCGGTGTCGGACCGATAGCATCCCCAACAAGGCGGCCAGGGCGGCAATGACCAGGCACATGGACAGGACGAACACGGCCTTATCCGCGGTGCCGAACAGGCTGATGGCCTCCTCCTTCACCCATGGCGGCACCACGTCGATCACGGCTCCGCCCACCGCCGTCACCGGGGACAGGGCCGGGCTCACGGCGGCGGCCAAGAGTTCCCCGGCGGCGAGACCGATCACCACGGATACGACTCCGCTCGCTGCGGCCCACCGGTATGCCGGCACTAGCGTGTCCGTCATCGCCTGCGCCTCCGTTGTTGTTCCTTTTCTGAGTCCTCATTTTCTGAGTCCTCATTCCGGTGGTCCGCCTCTCGGCGTGCCGCCGGGGGCCGTGCCCGTCTGGGCGGTACCGTCTGGGCGGTACCGTCTAGTGCCTCCGGGAACTGTTCCCTAGAAGGAACGTACGGGAACGTCCGCTCGTCCCCACAAGCGCTCACGACAGCAGTGGCGTAGCCTTGACCCATGCACAGCGTCCCCGCTTTCGCTGCCGGTACGCCGGTCGCGCTGGGCATGCCCACCACTCCCGCGGCCGGGTTGCTGGACCGGTTTGGCCGCCGAGCCACCGACATGCGCCTTTCACTCACTGACAAGTGCAATTTGCGCTGCAGTTACTGCATGCCCGCCGAAGGCCTGGACTGGCTCAAGAAGAACCAGGTCCTGACCTCGGACGAGATTCTCCGGATCGTGCGCCTCGGGGTGGAGCAACTCGGAGTGCGGGAACTCCGACTGACGGGCGGTGAGCCGCTGGTGCGGGCTGACCTCGTCGATATCATCGCCGGCATTCGCGCCGCGCATCCGGACTTGCCGGTCTCGCTAACGACCAACGGCGTCGGCCTGGCCCGCAAGGCGCAGGCCCTCAAGGACGCTGGACTGACCCGGTTGAATGTGTCCATGGATACGCTGCACCCGGGAACCTTCGCGCAACTGACCCGGAGGCCCTTCCTGGACCAGGTGCTGGCCGGCATTGAGGCCGCCTCCGCTGCCGGGCTGGACCCGATCAAGATCAACGCCGTCCTGATGCGGGGCATCAACGATTCCGGGGCCGCGGAGTTGCTGGGGTGGGCGGTGGAGCGTGGCTATGAACTGCGGTTCATCGAACAGATGCCGCTCGACGCCGACCACGGCTGGACCCGCCAGGACATGGTGACGGCCGCGGAAATCAGGGAGCTGCTCGCCGTCGAGTTCGACCTGTCGAAAGACCCCCGGGAGCGCGACGGAGCCCCCGCCGAACGCTTCGAGGTGCGGCGGCGCGGCTCAACCGAGCTGCTGGGCACCGTCGGCATCATCGCGTCTGTGACTGAACCGTTCTGCAGCGACTGCAAGCGGACCCGCATCACGGCCGAAGGTAAGGTGATGAGCTGCCTGTTCTCCCGCGAGGAGACAGACCTGTTGGCGCTGATGCGTTCCGCTCCGGTGTCGGCCGAGTCGGATGCGGCCATCATCGCGCGGTGGCAGGAGGCCATGTGGGCCAAACCGAAGGCGCACGGGATGGGACATGTAGGCTTGGGCGCTGCAGACTTTGTCCAGCCGGACAGGTCCATGAGCGCCATTGGAGGGTAGATGCTAGTCCGCTATTTCGCTGCTGCACGGGCTGCCACCGGCATTGATGAGGAAACGCTGCTGCATGGCGGACCGATCACGGTGGCGGAACTTCTGGAACAGTTGACGTCCCTGCATCCGATCGCCGCGACCGAACACGCCACTCCCCTGGGGCAGCTGCTTACCCGCTGCAGCTTCCTGCGGAACGAAACAGCAGTCCGCAGCCTCGACGCCGAGTTGGACCCCGACGACACAGTCGACATCCTCCCCCCCTTCGCCGGAGGCTAACCCGCCCCCGGTCGCTGGTCGAGCCCGTCGTTGGTCGAGCCTGTCGAGACCCCCGCTGGTCGAGACCCCCGCTGGTCGAGCCCCCGCTGGTCGAGCCCCGTCGTTGGTCGCGCCTGTCGAGACCGCTGGTCGAGCCCCCCGCTGGTCGAGCCCGTCGTTGGTCGAGCCCGTCGGGACCCCCGCCCCCGCCGGTCGCACCCGCCGCGACTCTTATCCACAGCCTGAAAGTCCCCTCTTGAGGATGGGATGCTGGCGCCGCACGCTGGACGAGTGCCTTACGTGTATATCCTCCGATGCTGCGACGGTTCCTACTACGTGGCAGCACTTGGGACGTGGAACGGCGACTGGCCCAACACAATGCTGGGGACGGCGCGCAGTACACCAAGCGACGACGGCCCGTGGAGCTTCTGTGGACTCAGGACTGCGAACGGGTGGAAGACGCGTTCGCTTTGGAGAAGCAGATCCAGGGTTGGAGCAGGGCCAAGCGGGAGGCACTGATCGAAGGGCGGCTTGCAGACCTGCCCATGCTTTCAAGATCCCGCAGCACGCCAAAGCCACCCGTATAGTCCACCCTTCCGGTCATCGGGCTGGTCGAGATGACGCCGACCAGCGACGGCGGTCTCGACAGGCTCCACCAACGGTACGGCGCTGATCGAGCTCGTCGAGATCAAGCCCGACGGCGAGGTCGACAAGCTCGACCAACGAGACGGGGTCTCGACAGGCTCGACCAACGACAGGCTCGACCAACGGCGAGGGGTTAGAGGCCGAAGGTTTCGGATTCGGGGAAGGGGCCGACGACGGTGATGGTGCGGGGGGCGGCGGCCAGTTCGACGGCGAGGGTGCGGACCTGCTCCACGGTGACCTCGCGGATGCGGGCCAGCGTCTCGTCGATGTCCAGGAACTCCCCGGCCACCAGTTCCGCCCGGCCCAGGCGGGACATCCGAGATCCCGTGTCCTCCAAAGCGAGCACGATGCCGCCGGAGAGCTGCCCGATGGCCTTGGTCAATTCGTCTTCGGTGATGCCCTCCGCGGCGAGCTTCTCCAGCTCGGCGGTCAGCAGGGCGATGACCTGGGGCACCTTCTGCGGAGTGCAGCCAGCGTACATGCCAAAGTATCCGGCGTCGGCGTAGGAGGAGGCGAAGGAATAGGTGGAGTACACCAGGCCGCGCTTCTCGCGGATCTCCTGGAACAGACGGGACGACATGCCCCCGCCCAGCACCGTGTTCAGCACACTCATCACGAACCTGCGCTCGTCGGTGGCGACAATGCTTGGGCAACCCAGGATAATGTTTGCCTGCTCCACCTGCCGGGGAACCACCGACAGCCCTGCGGTGCCGGAGATCGCGACAGGTTCGGTTCCGCGGCGGGGAACCGGCACGGCGTCGTCGGCCAGGTTCCAGCCGGCGCTGCGGAGGGCGCTGAGCACCTGGGCGCAGACGACGTCGTGGTCAAGGCCGCCCGCGGCGGTCACCACGAGTTCTTCGGGACGGTAGTACCGCTGGTAGTGCGCCCAGACGGAGTCGCGGGACACCGCGCGGATGGCATCGGGCGTACCACCGATGGGCCGTCCGAGGGAGTGTTCGCCCAGGACGGCGGCAACAAATTTTTCGTGGGCGACGTCGGTCGGGTCATCGCTGTCCATGGCGATTTCCTCGAGGATGACGTCGCGTTCCTGCTCAAGCTCCGCGGGGTCCAGGACGGCTCCGGTGATCATGTCCGCGATCACGTCAACCGCCATGGCCAGATCCGTGTCCAACACCCTGGCGTAGTAGCAGGTGCTTTCCTTGGCGGTGGCGGCGTTTGATTCCCCGCCCACCTCATCAAAAGCGGAGGCGATTTCCAGCGCGGTGCGGCGCTGGGTGCCCTTGAACAGCAGGTGTTCAAGGAAATGGGTGGAGCCATGTTGGCCCTCGGCTTCATCCCGAGAGCCAACACCAACCCAAAAACCGATTGTCGCGCTCCGCTGCCCCGGCATCGACTCCGTCAGGACCCGCACCCCGCCCGGGAGGACGGACCGGCGCACAAGGGCGCCGCCCGTCTCCCCCGAGACGATGGTGGGGTCGGCATCAACGGTGCCCGCAGAGGCAGCAGAGGTCAACGGCAATACGGTGAACGCCATGAATTACTCGGCAGCGCTTTCCGCAGCCACGGCGTCCGCGTCGGCCGGAGCCGCAGCGTCGTCGTTCGCTTCCTCAGCAACCACCGGGGACAGCGACAGCTTTCCGCGGTCGTCGATCTTGGTGATTTCCACCTGGATCTTCTGTCCGACGGACACAACATCGTCGACGTTGTCCACGCGCTTGCCGTTGGCCAGCTTGCGCAGCTCCGAGATGTGCAGCAGACCATCCTTGCCGGGGGTCAGGGAGATGAAGGCACCGAAGGTGGTGGTCTTCACAACCGTCCCCAGGTAGCGCTCGCCGATCTCGGGGATCTGCGGGTTGGCGATGGCGTTGATCGCTGAACGGGCGGCTTCCGCGGACGGGCCGTTCGTTGCACCGATGTAGACCGTGCCGTCGTCCTCGATGGAGATGTCGGCGCCGGTGTCCTCCTGGATCTGGTTGATCATCTTGCCCTTCGGGCCGATGACCTCACCGATCTTGTCCACGGGGATCTTGACGGCGATGACGCGCGGGGCGAACTCGGAGAGCTCGTCCGGTACGTCGATCGCCGCGTTGAGCACGCCGAGGATGTGCAGGCGGGCTTCACGGGCCTGCTTCAGGGCCGCTGCCAGCACGGAGGCGGGGATGCCGTCGAGCTTGGTGTCGAGCTGGATCGCGGTGACGAACTCGGAGGTACCTGCCACCTTGAAGTCCATGTCACCGAAGGCGTCTTCCGCACCGAGGATGTCGGTCAGGGCCGCATAGCGGGTCTGACCGTCCACGGTGTCGGACACCAGGCCCATGGCGATACCTGCCACGGGGGCTTTCAGCGGCACGCCGGCGTTGAGCAGGGACAGCGTCGAGGCGCAGACCGAACCCATGGAGGTGGAACCGTTGGAGCCCAGCGCTTCGGATACCTGCCGGATGGCGTAGGGGAATTCCTCGCGGGACGGCAGCACCGGAACCAGGGCGCGCTCGGCGAGGGCACCGTGGCCGATTTCGCGGCGCTTGGGCGAGCCCACGCGGCCGGTCTCACCGGTGGAGTACGGCGGGAAGTTGTAGTTGTGCATGTAACGCTTGGACGTCACGGGTGAAAGCGAATCGATCTGCTGTTCCATCTTCAGCATGTTCAGCGTGGTGACACCCAGGATCTGGGTTTCGCCGCGCTCGAAGATGGCCGAACCGTGGACGCGGGGCAGAACCTCAACCTCGGCGGTGAGCTGGCGGATGTCCGTCAGGCCACGGCCGTCGATGCGGACCTGGTCCTTGAGGATGCGCTGGCGCACAACCTGCTTGGTGACGGAACGGAACGCTGCGGAGAGTTCCTTGTCGCGGCCCTCGAACTGGCCGGCGAGGCCGCTGAGGACCTCATCCTTCAGCGCGTCGGAGGCGTTGTCGCGGTCCTG
>JAODMR010000014.1 GCA_025465475.1 Micrococcaceae bacterium | reverse complement strand
AGCTTGTCGAAACCGCCGCCGGTGGTTGAGCCCGTCGAAACCCCGCCGGTGGTTGAGCTTGTCGAAACCGCCTCATGATCTCGACAGGCACGATCAACGAAACCCCGCCGGTCGTAGACCTTGTCGAAACCGCCGCATGATCTCGACAGGCTCGATCAACGAAACCCCTCCGCTGGTTGAGCTTGTCGAAACCACCGCCGGATCTCGACAAGCTCGATCAACGAAACCCCGCCGGTGGTTGAGCTTGTCGAAACCACCGCCGGATCTCGACAGGCTCGATCAACGAAACCGCCGCATGATCTCGACAAGCTCGATCAACGGATCTCGACACGCTCGATCACCGGGGGGTCGATCGACGGGGGCGGGGGAGAATGGGACGGTGCCTTCTACGGATCCCCTTTTTGACCTTCCCGACTCCCCCGGCCGTGAGCGGGCCAGCACCGGTTTGAGCCAGCAGTTGTCGCCGGCTGATGGCGCCGCACTGGAACAGCTGGCTGTGGACCCTTTATCCCTGATGTCCCCGGACTGGTCCCAGGCCATGGAACCCGTCGAGGATCAGCTGCGAAGGATGGGCCGGTTCCTGCAGGCGGAACAGGACGCAGGCCGCGGGTTCCTGCCCGCCGCCCCTCTGGTGCTTCGGGCCTTCCAGCGTCCCCTGGCCGACGTTCGGGTGCTGGTGGTCGGCCAGGACCCCTACCCCACGCCCGGGCATGCGGTGGGCCTGTCCTTTTCGGTTGACAAGGCCACCCGCCCGCTGCCACGCAGCCTGGCCAACATCTTCCGGGAGCGGGAGTCCGACGTGGGACTCCCGCCGAGCACGTCAGGGGATCTGTCGGCCTGGTTGGATCGCGGCATCCTGTTGCTGAACCGCGTCCTGACAGTACGCCCAGGGGTGGCCGGGTCGCATCGGGGACAAGGTTGGGAGGCCGTGACCGAACTCGCCATCTCCGTACTGGATCGCCGCGACAGCCCTTTGGTGGCCGTTCTTTGGGGAGCCGACGCCGGACGGTTGGAATCCGCATTGCCGCGGACCGCCGTCGTGCGTTCCGCCCATCCCAGTCCACTGTCCGCTGCACGCGGCTTCTTTGGGTCCCGGCCCTTCAGCCGGGTGAACACCCTGCTGGCCGAGCAGGGAGCGGAGCCAATCGACTGGTCCCTGCCCACCGGGTAGGCTGGCTGGGTTGTCTGCCCGGATGCGGGCCCCCGCCGACCGTGACGGCCGGCCTCCCAATTTCGCCTGCTGCCAGGAGCCACCATGACCATCGCCCCCGCCGTGAAGCCCCGCAGGCAATCCACCTTGACCGTGCTGCGGAC
Organism: Micrococcaceae bacterium; assembly: GCA_025465475.1. Classification (GTDB taxonomy): domain Bacteria; phylum Actinomycetota; class Actinomycetes; order Actinomycetales; family Micrococcaceae; genus Arthrobacter_M. The sequence goes on along the minus strand of JAODMR010000014.1, from coordinate 30,144 downwards.
CGAATGGCTGGGTGAACATCTGGTGCGCGTGATCGCCGGTGGACCCGGTTTTGAGGACTTCGTGCCCAGCACCTGCGCCGACATGTATGTGAAGATTCACTTCCTGCAGCCGGGCGTGCAGTACTCCGAACCGGTTGATGTTTTCGCCCTGCGGGATCAGCTGCCAAGGGAGCAGTGGCCGGTGACGCGGACTTACACGGTGCGATGGGTCGATGTGAAAACCCGTGAGTTGGCCATCGACTTTGTGGTCCACGGTGATGAGGGACTCGCCGGGCCCTGGGCGGCGACGGCGGCAGCGGGTGACCGCTTGATAATCTCCGGCCCGGGCGGGGCCTACACACCGGATCCCGCCGCCGATTGGTATCTGCTGGCCGGGGATGAGTCGGCCCTGCCGGCCATTGGAGCTGTGCTCGAAGCGCTGCCTGCGCATGCGGTCGGATGCGCCTTCGTGGAGGTGGGAGGAGAGTCTGACATTCAGGAACTCACGGCACCGACGGGCATCGACCTCGTGTGGCTACCCCGGGGTAATGAAGCCGCGGGAACCAGTCGGCGGCTGATTGACGCCGTCGCGGACATGCCATGGCGGGACGGCCACGTCGATGCCTTTGTCCACGGCGAGCGGGAGTACATGAAGGCGCTGCGGGACATCCTGCTCAAACAACGGGGCCTGAACCGGCGCCAGCTGTCCCTGTCCGGTTATTGGGCGCGGGGACGGAACGAGGACTCCTTCCAGGCGGAGAAAAAGGAACCTATAGGCCAGATCCTCTGACCGTCCGCTGAGCGTTGCCCCTCTGACCCTCAGTCCACCTGCTGCCGCGCGCTTGCCTGCCGGTGCAGAATGGGTTCATGCCAGAACTTCCCGAGGTCGCCGGCCTGAGGTCCTTCCTGCAGCGGCGGCTGCAAGGTGCCGTCCTGGACAACGTCCAGATCACGTCCTTTTCGGTCCTCAAGACTGCTGACCCGCCCTACTCGGCGCTGGTGGGTCGCACTTTGACCGGCGTCCAGCGGTTCGGCAAATTCGTCGACCTGGTGTTCGGCGGCGACGACGGCGGCGCCAGCCACGACGGCGGCGCTGACCGACAGGCCGGCGACCTGCACCTCGTGTTCCATTTGGCCAAGGCGGGATGGGTGCGCTTTTCCACGGCACCTTCGACGGTTCCAGTGCGTGCCGGCAAGGGTCCCATCGCCGCCCGGCTGCTGTTCCGCCTCCCGGACACGTCCGGCGCCAACCCCACACCAGGCGCCGCCAGCACCTCCGGAAACTCCCATCATCCGTCCGGGGCCAACCACGCGTCGAACACCGTGGGCGTGGACCTGACCGAAGCTGGCACCAAGAAAAGCCTGGCCGTCTACGTGGTTCGGGATCCCTCCGACGTGCCCGGCATCGCCTCCCTGGGCCCTGATCCGTTGCTGCCGGACTTCACTGAGAGTGACCTGGCCTCGATGCTGGCCGGCAGCGGCCGCCAGTTGAAGGGGCTGCTGCGTGACCAGGGCGTCCTGGCAGGTATAGGGAACGCCTACAGCGACGAAATCCTGCACGCAGCGAAAATGTCGCCCTTCACGCCTGCCAAGTCGGTGGTTCCCGACGGTGTCGCCACCCTCTACGCCGCCATCGAGGACGTTTTAGGTGAGGCTGTCCGGGCCGCGGAGGGCAAACCCGCGTCGGAACTGAAGGACGCCAAAAGGTCGGCCATGCGGGTACACGCTCGGGAGGGGCAGGCATGCCCTGTCTGCGGGGACGAAGTACGCACGGTGTCCTTCGCCGACACCTCACTCCAGTACTGCGCCACCTGCCAAACAGATGGCCGGATTCTGGCTGACCGCCGGACCTCCAAGTTCCTGAAATAGGCGGCTAGCTCCTCGCGGCGCCCAACCGCTGTCCCCAACCAGCCGCGACCGCCCGCCACCTCGTGGCGCCAACAGCGCCAACAGTTACCGACGACGGTTACGGCGGCGGTGTTCTGTGTGGCTGAGCCCCCGGGTGAGGGGCCGCGAAAGGTTGTCACCCAGCACCACGCCCGCGGCGACGGCAAGGATGATGATCATTGCGTTGAACAGCCCCACGGTGCCCTCAACCGAGGCCCCGGGTGACATGGTGATGACAAAGATGGCGCGGAAAATAGACAGTCCGGTCAGCAGGAACAGGATGGCCGGCACTGCGACCACCAGCTGCGGGGCGTTCATCCGCAGCGCCACTGCACGCGCCGCAGCGCCGACGACGACGGCTGCAGCGGCGGGTGCCACGCGATCCCCAAACCCGGCGGCATTTCCCAGCAGCAGCACGGCGTAACCGATGAGTCCAATCACCCCGGAGGGTAGCAGCAGCTTCGGTTTGGTTTGTTCAGCGATGCCAATCAACACACTGGCCAATCCAACCAGCAGCAACGTGAGCCAGAGCGGCAACGCCCCGGACAGCGGCTGGGTGATGTCAATCGATCCGGCGCCCATCAGAGAACCAAACACCAGGGCGACGGCGATACCGGCCACCAGCGCGCCGAAAGTCAGGAACGCCGAAAGGAACCGGCCCGCCGCGGTCACGGGGAACCCGTTGATAGCATCCTGCACGGCCGAGACCAGCCGGCCGGAAGGCAGGAGCAGCAGGATGCCTCCGGTCACCACCACCACCGGAGAGAGTGGAACCGCCAGCAGGGAGCAGACCAGCGCGATGATCGTGACGGCAAAGGAGCTGGTAGCGGTAACGAAGAAGTCAGGCACGCGCCATTTGCCCAATATCCTGGCTATCCAGCTGACCAGCAGGCTACTCAGCAACGCGACAACGGCTCCGGACATGGTGCCACCGATGACGGCTACCACGATGCCGGCGAACAGGGCCTCCGCCACTGTCACCATCCAGCGGGGGAACGGCTTCGGGCTGTGGATGATCTCGTCCAGCCGACGGATAGCCTCGTCCCGTCCGACCCCACCGCGGCCAATGTCGGTCACGAGTTCATGCACTCGCGCCAAGCCGGCGTAGTTGTTGGTCCACGACCTCACCACGCGCAGCAGAGTGATGGGGGTGGCGTCCTTCTTGGCGTAGTTGATGATGACTGACTGGTTGGTGATATCGACTTCAATGTTCCGCAGCCCCAACGCTGCCGTTACGGCGATAATGCTGGTTTCCACCTCCAGCACACCCGCGCCGTAGCGGAACATGGTCTCGGCCAGGTGCAAGGCAAAGTCAATGGTCTTGCGGGCCGATGCGTCGACGCCACCCACCTGGATGGTGGGGTTGGCGTAGGGACTGCCTGCCAGGCGATCGACGATGTTCATGGGCGCCGTGGGCGGGGCCTCCCCCTGCACCAGCCGGCGCAGGACCCGGCGGGCGGCGTAACTCTGCCGTGGGTGCTGCGCGTGCGGCGGGTGCTGCACCACAGGGATCGGTCCCGCATTTGGCGCGGTGCCTGACGCTGAACTGCGCACGGTGCGGGACCGGCCGCTCTTTCCGGTTTCCCCGAGCTGGTCCAGCAGGCGTTGCGCGTCCTGCTTCTTTCCCGCCTGCCCGCGGTCGCCCAACTCCGGCCCGCGCTGCGTCGTGGCGTCGCCGGACGGGTCAACGGAGTCGCCCGGGGTGTTGCTCATGCGCATCCTTTCCGATCCTCTGTCAGCCGCCGCCGTCGTCATTGTCCTAGTAGAACTGCTGCCCGGTCCGCCGGGTATAAAGCTGCCGGAAGATACGCTCTCCCGCGGTAGTCCAGAACCTGTAGCGCACCGGATCCAGGACCAGGTCGTAGCAGCCAACAAAGTCGGTCACGGTCTTGGTGAAACTTGTCTTGAACAGGCCCAGCCCATGGTGGGGGTGGGTCGGGTCCTTGACCCGGCTGGCCGGCGGAGTGCCGCAGAAGTCGTATTCAGTGACGCCGAGTTCCTTGAGGTCGTTGATCGCGACCCATTGGACCAGGTGCGAGTCCCCGTACTGCGAGCGCTTCTGCAACGACCCGCCATCCTTGTAGGTGCCCTTACGCCCGTAGTTGATGACGAAGGCCCCCACCGACGCTTTGCCGTCCTCGTACACAAAATAGAGGCGGCCCTGCCCGCGTGCAGCGAAGCCCTTCCAGAACTTCTGGTAGTACCCATAGTCGCGGATGGTGGCGGTGCCCTTTTCGGCGATGGTTCCGGACATCAGTGCGTACATGGTTTGCAGGTTGTCTTCGGTGAGCTCCACCTGGACCACCTCCACGCCTTCGCGCTGGGCACGACGGACGGCGTTGCGGCCCCTGGAGTGCAGGTTCCGGAGCAGTTCGTTGGCCGGCGGGGAAACATCCAGCAGGGCCGTGCTGTCATTGGGCTGCAGGTTGAACGTCTTGACCAGCCCCGCCCCGGCCAGAACGGCCCGGGCCTCGTCACTGTCCACGATGTCCGGTTCGATCTTGACGGCAAAGACTTTCAACCGGGCGGACCGCACAAAAGCGCTGATGGCTGCCAGCGCGTCGGGTACATGTACGACGTCGGCCACGTCGGGTCCCTTGATCAGGTACCAAAGCCGTCCCAGTCCGGGGAAGGTCTTCTCCAGAACCAGGTTGTAACTGGCGTATTCGGCCGATTCCAGCACCAGGTGCCGGGGCTTCCACCCGTAGTCCGCTTTGACGTCCGCGAACGCCTCGGACTGCAGCAGGTTGCCCCCGCCGGGGTTGGCCATCACGTGCCCGTCCCAGTTCGCGATTTCTGCAGTGGAGGCAAACCGGGCAAGAAACTGTGGCAAGGGGCCCTCAATCAAAATCGGTGGAAACGGCAGCTTCCATGCTACCAATCAGCGCGCGGACGCCTGTCAGGCTTACCTGCGCGGTGGACCCGTTCTCACAGCTCCTGTACAGCGGCACCAGAGGAAATGCACGGTCGGTCCGGACATGCTGTAATCCGCCGGGCAGCAGGTGCGCGGCAGGTATGGAGTGAAATTCATGAGTGTATTAGCGCGCAGCGTGGGCAATGCCTTCCGCAACCGGATCCGCAGCGGCGCCGTCGTCGTTATTCTTGCCGTTGCCATCGGGCTGGCCCTGTCCATGCTGGTCGCCAACCAGGCGGTTGCTGACAAGGTCACCGCGCTGAAAGCGTCGGTGGGCAACAACCTCACGGTCAATCCCGCCGGCGCGCGCGGCGGGCAGGGTGGTGGAGAACCGTTGACGGCCGCCGACATTGCCAAGGCCGCCGCCGTGGAGCACGTCACCGGGGTCACCGGAACGCTCGCGCTCCGGTTGGCCAATGCAAGTGCCGCCACGTCGGGCAGCAGCACCACAGCCGCCGGCCCGGGAGGCGGTCCCGGTGGCCCGGCGACCAGCGGCACCACCAGCCTTACCTCAGCGGTGGAACCGGGAACGTTGGGAAACCGGCAGAACACCGGCACCGGGACTGGCGGCACCACGACCGGCGGCACAACGACAGGCGGCACGCCGCAGCGGACGTTCACCCTACCGATCACCGCCACCGGCATCAGCGGCTCCACTGACGCCACCGGGACGGCATTGACCCTCACCTCCGGCACGGAATTGTCCGACTTCACGGCCGGTTCCACGCAGGCACTGGTAGGCAGCACGCTGGCGACCAAAAACTCCCTGCAGCTCGGCTCCACCTTCACGGTCAATGACCGCACCCTGACCGTTGCAGGGATTTTCGTCGCCGGCACGGCGTTCGACAACAACGGCATCTACCTGCCCCTGGCAGCCGCCCAGGCCGTCGCCGGCAAGCGGATGAACTGAGCACCCTGACCGTCACCGTGGACAGCATCGACAACGTCGACGCCACCAGCACCGCCGTCGACAACGCCCTGGGCAGCGACCGTGTGGACGTGACAGCCGGTTCACGCAACCTGGCATCGGCCGTCAGTTCACTTGCCAGCGTGCAGAAAATCTCGCTCATCGGGTTCCTCGCCGCGCTGGTTACCGCCGGCCTGATCGTCCTGCTCATCATGATCCTGGTGGTCCGGGAGCGCCGCCGTGAGATCGGCGTCCTGAAGGCCATCGGGGCTTCCAACCGCACCATCGGGGTGCAGTTCGTCTTGGAGGCACTGGTGCTCGTTGTTCTGGGCACTGTCGTCGGCACGGGCGTGGCCGCCTTGGCCAGCAACCCGATTGCCACCGCACTGGTCTCCAGCAACACCACCAGCACGACGGCGACGGGCCGGGCCGGTGCCGCCGCCCAGGGCGCAGGGCAGTTGGCGGGTGGACGGGGCGCGGGCTTCGCCCCCGGCCAGGGTGGGCCGTTCGCCGGTGCCAGCCAGCTCATCGGCACTATCAGCACCAGCGTCGGTTGGCAGACGCTGGCCATGGGCGCCCTTGGCATCCTGCTGATCGCGGCGCTCGGTGCCTTAGTCCCGGCGTTGCTGACAGCGAAAGTCCGTCCCATCGAAGTCCTCAGGGGAGAATAACCATGCTCGAAGTACAGAACGTCGTCAAAGCCTTCCGTTCCGGGGACTCCACCATCAAGCCGGTCAACGGGGTGTCCTTCTCGGTGGAGCAGGGCACCTTCGCGGCGATCCTGGGCAAGAGCGGCTCCGGCAAGAGCACACTGCTGTCCCTGCTCGGAGCGCTGGACCAGGCAACCTCCGGCAACGTGCTGGTCGACGGAGTCAACATCAGCCAGCTGCCCGACACCGGCCTTACTGCTTACCGCCGGAACGACATCGGCTTCGTATTCCAGCAGTACAACCTGATTCCCAACCTCTCAGCCAAGGAAAACGTGATGCTCCCGATGGAGTTCGCAGGACTTTCCCGGGCTGAGCGCAGCGCCCGGGCCGCGGAGCTGCTGGATCAGGTGGAACTCACCGGCGACGTGCACCACCGCAAGGCGAACCGGCTCTCTGGCGGGCAGCAGCAGCGCGTTTCCATCGCGCGGGCGCTGGCCAATCGGCCGAAACTGATCCTGGCCGACGAGCCAACAGGGAACCTGGACGACGAGACCGGCGAGCTGATCATCGACCTGCTGCGCTCCCTGGCGCACGGGCAAAACACGACCATCCTGGTGGTGACCCATGACCTGGCACTGGCCGGCAAGACGGACCGGAAGTTCCGGCTGGCCCGTGGCCGGATCACCGAGGAGCCGGTAGGGACCGCCGCGGGAGCACACGCCGGCTGACGCGGCCAGCCTTGTCTGGGACGCCCGCTCGGCAGGGCAACGGGCGCCCCACCAATCGGTGGGACGCCCGGCGCCGTCGTGCCCTTACTGCCGGTAGCCTTCAACTTCCTCGGCGGGCCGGAGCTGGGCCTCGTCCGGGTTCAGGCCGGCATTGCGCTTGGCCTCGCGCTGGCGGAGCAGGTCCCAGTACCTGTCCGATTCAACTTCAATTTTCTTCAGTTTGGTGCGGACTTCGGCGGAGTTACCCTCCGTAGCCTCGGTCTCCCGTAGGGACTGCTCCTGCTCCGCCAGCTCCTGAATCCGCTGACGTATTTGCTGGTCATCCATGCCGGCTCCTTTGATCGACCCTCGCGGGATGGTTCCCCGCCCGCATTCCACCCTAGTGCTGAATGGCCCTCAGCAGGCCTCCGCTACCGGGACAATCGATCAGTCAACGGCTGCGGAACGGCGGCAGACCAACGTCCAGCGGTTGCTGCTTCCGTCGCGTTCATAGGCGAACTGGTCCAGCGCCACTTTGGCCAGTGCCAGGCCCCGGCCGCTCTCGGACATGTCGGCGGGCATGGCGGCGCTGGAAAGATCGACGCCGGCAGGGCGTGCGTTGTCCTGGAATTGGGCGCACAACCGCTCGCCCGTGTTTTCGAGTTCCAGGCGGAACTGGATCGGTTCTGCTGTCGCGGCGGTGCCATGTTCAATGATGTTGGAGGCCACCTCGATGACAGCGGTTTCGAACCTGATGCGGTCCATCAGGTCCACGGCAGGGTCCTCGTCCCACATGCGCTGCAGCAGGTCGTGAATCCGGTCCAGGCTTTGCGGTTCGGCCGCGTCCTTGAGCTCGTAGCCCATGGCCATCAGAACGCGTCCTGCACGGTCGCGACGGGCTTGAGCACCTTGTTCAGGTTAGTCAGTTCCAGTACTGCGGTAATCTGCGCCGTCGGACTGGCCAGCCGGAGGTCTCCGCCGGCCTGGCGTGCCTTTTTCAGCCCGGAGATCAGCGCGCCAAGTCCTGAGGAGTCAACGAAGTCGGTGCCGGACAGGTCGACGACCAGGCGGATGACGCCGTCGTCGAGCAGTTCACCGACCACGGTTCCCAGCCGGGGCGCGGCAACCATGTTCAGCCGGCCTACCGGGCGGATTACGCCCACGCCATCCTCACGCCGGTCCACCTGGAAATCGATCATCGAGCACTTCCTTTTCTGTTCTGTTCGGCCAACCAGGCCTCATATCCGGGATATCTGACAGCCTCAATGACGACGCTGAAAATCAGCAGGTCGAAGGCGACCCACACAAAGTTGACGATGCTGCCGAGCAGTTCAGCCTGGCCCAGGATCACCCGCACCACACCGATCAGGGCGGCCACCACGAGCGCGGTCATCACGATCAGCTGCGGCCGAATCAGGTGCCAGGGTGTGCCCTGTGCAGACTGCCGCGTTTTGGGCGTTACCGCAAAGTCGAGGTCCCGCTTGAGGAAGACGTTGCCAAAGGCGCTCGTGACCGATCGGATCCAGACCGGAAACAGGGCCAGGGAGTACTGCTGTCCCCGCCAGGTCTTCACGCCCCTGCCGACGACCAGGAACAGCAGCTGGTTGACCAGCAGGAACGGTATCAGCCGGGAAAAGAAGTCGGTGCTCAGCGCCCGCACCGGCAGCACGCCGAAGACCATGAAGATGATCGGTGCCGCGATGTAAGCCAGCGCCGCGAACCCGGCCAGGTAGCTCCACATGGTGGCCACGTACATCAGCCGTTGCACCAGGGACAAACCCCTCTGCAGCAGCGGGTTCTCCCGGAACATGACCTGAACCGTGCCCTGGGCCCAGCGAAGCCGCTGCGTCAGCATGGACTGCAGGTCTTCCGGCGCCAGCCCGTCAGCCAGCTTCTCGTGATGGTAGGCGGACTCCCAGCCCATGGAGTGCAGCCGCATGCAGGTGGCCATGTCCTCGGTGACGGAGATGGTGGCCATGGGCATGATTGCCTGGGCTTCGCCAGCCCGGTCCGCGTTGACTGATTCGATCAGGACCCGCACGGTTTCCACCGCGCCCAGGGGTGACCAGTCGCGTGCGGACAGCCTGCTCAGGGCGGCCTCGTCAAGCACGGCCAAGTTGCCGCCCTCGGCGCGAACGGCGTCATTGAACCCGTCCAGGGCAAGGCCTTCAATGGAGCTCAGCTCCGCATGCAGGGCGGCCAGGTCGTCGGAGACCAGGGAGCGTGCCAGGGCGTCCACCCGCTGCTGGAAGTCATAGGTCACGTCGGCGATGCTCTCACCGCGCTGCAGGGATCGACGGACCCGGCGAACATCACGGGCAACGGTATCAAGTGCCGCTTCCATGCGCTGCTGGCCTGGCTCCAGTCCCTTGCGGGCCTTGGCCAGGACCTTGTCGGCAGCCCTGAGGGCCTTGTGCAGCGCCAGCTCGGTTTCCGTCACGTAGCGGGTGACGCCCAACTGCATCAGCGCTTCGCGCCGGATCACGGCGTTGCTGCCACAGAAAAACGCCGCGTTCCAGCCGTCCTTGCCCTGCTGGATGGGACCGTAGAAGAGCGGCGCCTGGCTGCCCAGCGGGTCCGACTCCGGCACGTTGACGAAGACCTGAGGCGTTTGGACCAGTGCCATTTTTCGGTTGTTGAAGTACCCCAGTGTCCGGTGCAGGATGCGCGGATCCGGTATTTGGTCCGCGTCCAGGATCAGCAGGAACTCGCCTTCGGTCGAAAGCAGGGCATTGTTCAGGTTGCCCGCCTTGGCGTGCCTGGGCATCCCCTTCCAGTCCTCCGACCTGGTCACCCAGCCGATGCCCTCCGCCGCCGCGGCCGCCCGCACCTCAGCACGGTTCCCGTCGTCCAGGATCCACGTCTGGTGCGGGTATTCGATGGCCTTGGCGGCCCTCGCGGTGGTCAGCACCAGATCGAGCGGCTCGTTGTAGGTGGTGATGAACACGTCCACCGTGAGGCCCTGTGGCGGGACGGGCGGTTCACCGCGCTGCCGGTAGCGCCACATGGTAAGGCCAAAGAGCAGCGAATCAATCAGGGAATACGTCTCGGCCAACACCAGCGGCAGCGCGATCCACCAGGCATCCCAGTTGATGGAGGCAAACCAGCGCCAGATGATGTAGTTCAGTCCCAGGGCTGCGGTGACCAACACGATGGTGCGGATCAGCAGTTGGCGGCCGCTCACTCTGCACGCCGAACGGCGACGGCAGTGACGTCGTCGAGGGCCTTGCCCTCGCGTGCCAACAGGGAGATGTCCTCGATGAGCAGCTCCGGCGTGTCGTAGGAGCGCACCATGGCTGCGATGTCCTGGATGGCGTCGGCGGTCCCGCCGAACAGGTCGAAGAGTCCGTCGGAAAAGATGAGCATGGTCTCTCCCGGCGCCAGCGTGAAGGTCCCCTGGGTCCATCCTGATCCCGGGAGTACGCCCAGCGGCAGGTCACTGCCGCGGATCAGCCGGACGGTACCCTCGGCCCCGGTCACCAGGCAGAATCCGTGTCCGGCGTCCGCGAAGTCAATCTGACCGGTGGCGGCCTCGATGTGCGTCAGGAAGACGGTGGCGAAGGTGGATGTGGTGATCAGGTCGGGTTCCACGATGGCAGCGATGCGGGACATCACCTGGCCCAGGTCGTAGCGACCCGACGGGTCACGGTCGGCCGTGAAGGATGCCAGGCGAAGCGCGGCGCGGATGGTGGCGGTCAGGATCGCCGCTCCTTCCCCTTTGCCCATGACATCGGCAACCCCGGCCGCTGTGCCGTAGTCGGTCCGGGCCCAGTCATAGTAGTCGCCGCCGACGTGTTGGGAGGGGGCACAGGTCGCCGCCAGCCCGTAACCGGGCATGATGGGTTTTTCGGCCGGCAACAGCGCAGCCTGGACGTCCTTGGCCCGCTCCATGTCGGTGGTTCGCAGCAGCTCCTGGCGTGCCCAGGAGGCGAGCTCCTCGAACAGTTCCAGTTCTTCTGGACCGAGCGTTCGGGGCTTGTTGTCATACAGGCAGAAAACGCCGACCATGTCCCCGTGCTGGTCCAGCAGCGGCTTTCCGGCGTAGAAGCGGATGTTTGCCGCCCCCGTGACTCCCGGCAGCGAGGCGAAGCGGGCGTCCTGAGTGGCATCCGGAACGACGAGCTGTCGACCCAGCTCGCCAGTGATGTCGCAGAACGTTTCCTTTCGGAGCATCTGCCGTTCAGGAAAGCCGTCGATGGACTTGAACCAGGCCCTGTCACCGTCCAGGAGGGTGATGCCCGCGATGCTGGTGCGGAAGACTTTCCGTGCCAGCCGGGTGATCCGGTCGAACCGTTCCTCGTTGGGCGTATCCAGGATGTCCAGTCCAGCCAAGCCCAACGAACGGCGCTGTTCGTCATCGAGCGGTCGGATCCAGGAACGGGTGTCCGCTCCAAGGGATTCCATGGGTGAGGCCTTTCGGGCCGCCGGGCGTGCTTGAACCGCTTGTTCCCCCACCAACTGCACTCCTCAAAAACAGATAAGCCAGCTGCAGGATCGCCGGGCACCGAGACCGTGTCCGTTGAGACCGTGCCCGCTGTGGACGGACCGCTGGAGCCGCGTCCTGACCGACACGGCAATACTCCAAAATACAGCACATCCTGGGACCCTATTGCCACCCCGACGCGACCGCCGGCGACGCCCTGACGACACCCTGGCGATGGCGGTTCCCGGAGCCGGGCACGACGGTTGGGAACCCGGACGACGGTTCCGGAAGCGGACTGACGACAATTCCGGGAGCATCGAGCTGCCGGAACCGCCGCCTGTGCCCACCTGCTGTCGGGAGCTACTTGGCCAGGAAGGCGAGCAGTGCCTTGTTGACGTCCTCGGCATGCGTCCACAGCAACCCGTGCGGGGCGTTGGGAACCTCCACGAAGTCGGCCGCCGGGAGGAGCTTGGCGAAGGGCCGGCCGGTGGAATCGATGGGCAGGATGTTGTCGGCGGTGCCCTGCAGGATCAGCGTGGGAACGTCGATCGCAGGGATGTCCTGCCGAAAGTCGGTGATCCAGGTCGGAACGGCGGCACTGGCGGCGAACCAGGATGCCCCTGCGGCCACGTTCCAGCTGTTCCGCAACGCCTCTTCAGAGATTCGCGTGCCCAGCGTGTCTTCGGTGTTGTAGAAGTTCTTGTAGAAGTCGGTGAAGTAGGCGAACCGATCTTCCTGGACCGCCTGCAGGATGCCGTCGAAAACCTCCTGTGGCACTCCTCCCGGGTTGTCATCGGTCTGCAGCAGGAACGGCTCCAGGGGCGCCAGGAACGCCGCCTTGGCGACGCGGGCCGATCCGTATCGGCCGAGGTAGCGGCCCACCTCTCCGGTGCCCATGGAAAAGCCGACCAGGACGGCGTCGGACAGGTCCAGGGTGTCCATCAGCACCTTGAGGTCCGCGGCGAAGGTGTCGTAGTCATAGCCTGTGGTGGGCTGGCTGGAGGCACCAAAGCCGCGGCGATCATAGGTGATGACCCGATAGCCAGCCTGCAGCAGCACCGAAGCCTGCCGTTCCCAGGAATGCCCGTCCAGTGGGTAGCCGTGGATCAGGACGACTGGTTGCCCGCTGCCGTGGTCCTCGTAGTACAGCTCAATATCGGTCGTGTTCTCGGTGCCAACGGTAACGAATGCCACGGGTGTTCCTTTCGTAGGAAGGCGGCCAGGAGAACGATCGTTCTCACTGCTGTGGCTTACTCTAGAGAACGAGCGTTCTTCTGGCAAGGGTGCAGCAGCGGCAGGCAAAGGAAGAGTCAATGACTGGAACGGCAACATCCCGGACGCCGGCAGCACGCCCAGGGGCTCTGACCGAGGAAGCGGCACGGGAGCGGATCATCGCCGCTGCTGACGAGCTGTTTTACGGTCGCGGCGTGCAAAACACAGGCATGGACGAAATCCGCGGTGCCGCAGGGGTTTCCCTCAAGCGCCTTTACCAACTGTTTCCCTCCAAGGAGGCCCTGGTGGAACAGATGCTGCTGGAGCGGCACCGCGCCTGGACCGAAGGCATGGAAGTGGCTGCCGCCGGTGCTCCCGACGCCGTGGGGGCGCTGCTCGCGATCTACGATTACCTGGCCGGCTGGTTCCGGCAGGAAAACTTCCGCGGGTGTGCCTTCATCAACTGCTTCGGAGAAATGGGGTCGACGTCGCCGCGGATCGCCGCCGTCGTGCGGCGCCACAAGTCCGACTTCCAGGAGTTCGTCGCGCGCCTGGTGTCCGACGCCGGGGCGCCGCCAAGCCTTGCACCGCAGTTGGCCCTCCTGGCCGAGGGCGCCCAGACGACTGCGGCCATTGCCGGAACGGACGAATCGGCCGGGCAGGCCCGGAATGCGGCACAGACGCTGATCCGTGTGGCCTTAACCGCATAGCCGGACCCATTAACGGCATCAAGGAAAGGAGCACCGCTTGGGAATCCATATCGGCACGTCAGGGTGGAGCTACGACCACTGGCAGGGGGTGCTGTATCCCCCGGGCTCTCCCGCCCGGAACCGGCTGCAGGATTACACGGCCCGCTTCCGCACGGTGGAACTGAACGCAAGTTTCTATCGCTGGCCGCGCAGCAGCACGTTTGCCGGCTGGCGGACCCGCCTGCCGGAGGGATTCCTGATGTCCGTCAAGGCCCCGCGCGGCCTCACCCATGGGCGCAAGCTGTACGACCCCGACGTTTGGATTGGCCGCATCATTGAGTGCTGGCATGAACTGGCCGACAAGCGCGCCGTGCTGCTGGTCCAGCTGCCCCCCAACTTCGCCCGGGACGACGCCCGGCTGGAGTACTTCCTGGCCGCGGTACCCGACTGGATCAGGGTGGCAGTCGAATTCCGCCACTCCAGCTGGAATGACGAAGAGGTTTTTCGGCTGCTGGAACGGCACAACGCCGCGTATTGCATCATGAGCGGGGCGCAGCTGCCATGCATCCTGCGGGCCACCGCGCCGTTTGTGTATGTCCGCATGCACGGGCCGGACGACAACCACCTGTACGGCGGGTCCTACTCAGACACGGACCTGGGTTGGTGGGCTGAGCGGATCCGCGAATGGGACAGTGCCGGCCGGGACGTTTTTGTTTACTTCAACAACGATGGTGAGGGCCACGCTGTCCGTAACGCACTCACCCTGCGCCATTTTCTGGGAACATGACCGGCCCGGAGCCCGCTGACCCGGTCGCGGGGATGGCAGGTGAGCGTCGACGCACCAGCAGGACCACCAGAATGCCGATGACGGCGCCGAGAAGCGTTTCCGCGGCCCTGTCCCGTACGAGCACGGCCGGGTCAGCGGGATTCGCCAGCTGCGTCATGATCAGGATCAGCGGCGTAAAAAAGACCAGCGCCAGGCCGTAGTGGCGGGTCATGAACAGCTCGGTGGGAAATTGGAACAAAATCACCAGCAACGCCAGTTGCCACGCGCCAGGGTCCACCAGGAAGACTCCGGCCGCGACCATGAGTCCAGCGAAGGTGCCCAGGATGCGGTGGATGCCCCGCTGGATCCTGCCCGCGAAGTCGGCTCCGGCAAGGGGCACCGCCGCGGCGGCCATGGCCCAATAGGGGTGGCCTAGTCCCACCAGCAGGCCGCCGCTTCCAGCTGCTCCCACGGCCATCACATACCGCAGGGCGTGCACTCCGGCAGATGCGAGCGCCGGGCCGCGGAGTGGCCGCACCGGTCGGACGGCCCCGGGCAACCAGGTCCGGTGCCGCAACCAGCCGGCGAGTCCGACCAGCAGCGAAAAGAGGGCGGAGCCAAGGCAAACCGCTCCGGCGGACCAGGGCGGCACGTGCAGCGGAACGGCGGCACAGGCGCCCAAGGCGAAAATGCCGAAGAAGGGACCAGCTGGCTTGAGCTGCGCCTTGTCGGCCAGGAGGGATCCAAGGCCTGCAGCGCCGGCCTCAACCACGACCAGGGTCCAGGACGTCACGCCCAGCGCCGAAAGAGCGACCCCTCCTGCGGCTCCGCCGACCAGCAGGCCTGCCGCCTGCAGCTGGTGCCGCAAGCGAAGTTGGTGCGTCTCGCCGCGGCCGTACATGGCAGTGAAGGCACCAAAGACGGCATAGATGACCAGCTCCGTATGCCCCAGCGCGAGCAGCAGCAGGACGGGGCCAGCCACACTGGCAGCAACCCGCAGCGCCGAGAGTGTATCCCGGTTGGCCGGGGCGAGCAGGAATAGCTCACGGACCTGCGCTGCAAACATTTGATAGGTCACTCTCAAGGGATTTGCGGGAACATCAACTAGGATATAGAAAGTCTGCTTACGGTGCCCCAGCGTTCGAGGCTGTACACCAGGTTCCCGTTTCGGAGAGTTCCGGTTTTCCGGCCCTGCCACGGCGGCGACATCACGAGCAACCAAAGGTGAGTCCCATGGCTGAAGACGTTTTGGACCCCGCAGAAACCCGGCGTCCCGGGCTCCTTGATTTCATCAAGACCCACAACCCCGCCCGGAGCGGCCCGCCGTCGAACAGCAGTCGGTTCTCCGGCGTTGCCCGTTGCGCCGAACTCGACCAGCCCACCGAACTGGATCTGCGTGCCGCGTGGGACCAGCCGGCCGCAACGGTTCCTCCCGCCAGGCCGGAAGCTCGCGCCTCATCAGAGCCTCCCGCTCATCTGGGGGGGCGTTACCGCCTGCTGGAGCGCATCGGCGTCGGGTCAATGGCGACAGTGCACCGCGCCAGGGATGAGTTCCTGGGCCGGGACGTGGCGGTGAAACTGGTGCGTACCCCGTCAACGAGCGAGGACGAGCGCCGACGCGATGACGCGGAGGTCAAGGTATTGGCGCGGCTGAACCACCACAACCTGGTGACCCTGCTGGACGCCGGGTCCGTGGAGGACAGCACCAGTGCGTCCAGCGTCTACCTGGTCATGGAACTGGTCAACGGGCAGGACCTGCGGCACCGGCTGCTGGAAGGACCGCTGGACCTGCTGGAAGCCGCACAGGTTGGCCACGACCTCGCTGAAGGCCTTGACTACGTGCACGTAAACGGCGTCGTGCATCGCGATATCAAACCAGCCAACGTGATGTTGTACGACTACCCCAACGACCCCACTCGGGTACGGGCCAAGCTGGCTGATTTCGGTATCGCCTTCATCGCTGAATCACCCCTGACCCAGGAAAATACCATTTCCGGCACTGCTGCCTACCTCAGCCCGGAGCAGGTCAGGGCGGAGCCGCTTAGTCCGGCCAGTGACATTTACTCGCTTGGACTGGTCCTGCTGCAGTGCCTGACTGGCGTCCTTGCCTACCCGGGTCCGATGGTGGAGAGTGCCCTGGCCCGCCTGAACCAGCCGCCGCACATCCCCCGGGACCTCGATCAGCGCTGGCAGGATCTCCTGATCAGCATGACCGACACCGACCCCGCCGCCAGGCCCACCGCCCGGCTGGTGGCTGAGGCGCTGACCGAACTGGAGGCTTTCTCCAGCAGCGCAGCCACCCCCGACCTGATTCCGCCCTACGAAGACCGGCGGATGGAGGCGGTGAAGAAATACTGCCTGCTGGACACTCCTCCGGACGGCGCCTATGACAATGTCACCGCCGTAGCAGCAAGGCTTTTTTCTACGCCCATCGCCATCATCAGCGTCGTCGACTCCGATCGGATCTGGTTCAAATCCCATCATGGGCTGGACATCGACCAGATTGACCGCGATCCCGGCCTGTGCGCCTCAGCCATCTTGCATAACGCCCCTTGGGTAATCACGGATGCGCAACTCGACCCGCGCACGTTGACCAACCCGCTTGTCGCCGGCGAATTCGGGTTGCGCTTCTACGCGGGCGTACCGCTGCGGACCCGTGACGGCTACAACCTGGGGACCCTCTGCGTCCTGGACTTCGAACCCCGCCCATTCAGTGCCGAAGACACCCGCGCCCTCGAGGGCCTGGCCGCCCTGGTGATGAATGACCTGGAATTGCGGCGGACCCTGCGCGAGTCAGCGGCGGCGCCCGCCTGACCAGCATCAGCGGGCTCCCGGCAACCACCCGACGTTACGGGCCATTCCGGACAGCCCTCGACAACTGCGCTCGCAAGCCCTATGTTTGCAGGCATCCAAAAGCCCTGCATGAATGCCTGCGAGGAGACCACAATGGGACAGTCAGCCATCGAGCAGTGGTGGAGCCAGATCGATCCGGGAACCCGGGAGTGGCTGGTGAACAACCCGGGGGTACGCGTCCTGCCCAGGACCGTGGTCAACGCCCTCAGCCAGGCCACCGGCAGGCTTGACCAGGACGTGAACGGACAGTTGGTCCTATCGGAGGAGGACTGGCAGTTCATTCGGAGCCGGGCCCACCTGGCACGTGAGGACAAGCCCGTCTGATTCCCTTCGGACCCTGGGAGACAAAGGCCTTCCCTTTCCCCGGAAGGAGCCTATAATTCACTCAAGCCGACCACCCCACCGGTACTTTGGGGGCTTGAAATGTTCTCCCGGAACCAGCTCAAACTGTTGCTGTCCGTCGTCCTGCTAGTCCTTGCCGGTTCCGGGATCACCGCTCCGGCCACGGCTGCGCCAATCGCCGACGGCTATTACCTGCTGAAGTATTCCGGTGACATCTACCGGGTCAGCGGCAGCGGCACGTCCATCCGCGCCCTGACCTTCGCGGAGTGGGCCGCAGCCGGGTACCCAACCCCAAAGCCCGCTCCCACCGACTACGTGAAGTACTCCTGGGCGCCAACCATCAGCGCCGTGACCTTCTTCGATCCTGCAGTGCCCTCCCGGTGGCTGTGGCAGCCGCTGGATTACGCGGCTTGGCAGCGGGCAGGTTTCCCTGCCCCGCGCAACGCCGGCTACGTGGGCGGCAGTTACTTTTACCAATGGGGAACGTCCGCCGAGGTACTGGTGGAGGAACCCGGTGGAGTGCAGCACGTGTTGACCCCCGCCGAGTGGGCCGCTTCAGGCTTCCAGCCACCGGACATGCGGACCAATGAGGGATTCCTCAAGCTTTCCTGGTCGACGGCAATTGCCCGGATGTCCGACCTGTCACTGGGGAAGGGGAGCGCGGTCAGCTACTCCTCGTGGGCCGCCCAGGGGTTCCCCACTCCGCGGGTCGTTCCGCGCGTGACGGGTGACCAGTTCTACCGTGACTACGCCAGCACCACCATCTGGTACGCGGGGCCCACAGAAAACAGGTCGATCAATTACGCCGAATGGCAGGCGGCCGGCTTCCCGGATCCGCTGGTCATCAACGTCCCGTCGTCCTACACCGTTCCTGCTAACCTGCGCGGCCAGGACCTGGAGCGCATTCCCACGACGGAGAAAGTCGTTGCCCTGACCTTTGACGCGGGCGGGTCCAACGCCGGGGTCCAGTCGGTGATCAACACGCTTCACCGATACAACGTCCCGGGTTCGTTCTTTGCGACCGGCGTGTTCGCCAGAGCCTACCCGGCTTCGATCCGGGCCATGGTGGATGGAGGATTCGTCGTGGGCAACCACAGCAACACCCACCCGGAGTTCCCGACGCTGACCGACGCGCAGATCGTCGCTGAACTCAACGCCGCTGATGCGTCCATCCGCGCCGCGGGCGGGCGCGGCTCACGGCCCTGGTTCCGTTTCCCCTTCGGTGCCCGTGGACCGCTGGACATAGCAGTAGTGAACGGCGCCGGGTTTGTGCCGTTTCGGTGGACAGTGGACACGCTCGGTTGGCAGGGCACCAGCGGCGGGCGCTCAGCAATAAGCGTCCGGGACCGGGCATTGGCGGCGGCAACACCCGGAGAAATCATCCTGATGCACGTGGGTGCTAATCCCGATGACGGCACCACCCTCGATGCCGATGCATTGCCCTCGATCATCGAGGGGCTGCAAGCCCGCGGGTACAGCTTCGTCAGCCTGAACTCAGTCGTTCCCTGATTGGGCCCCGTTACCGAGTTTGCCGGAATGCCCATATGCCACGTCGGCGCCCTTAGTACAGCGCCTTAGTACAGCGCTTCCCGAATTTGGGCAGCAAAAAGGGGCGCGGCCGTTCTTCCGCACCCCTTATTACTGATGAAGCCAGCTTTACTTGAAAGCGTCCTTGACCTTCTCGCCAGCCTGCTTCAGGTCGCCCTTGGCCTGGTCGCCCTGACCTTCGGCCTTGAGGCTCTGGTCGTTCGTGGCTTCGCCGGCAGCTTCCTTGCCTTTGCCGCCCAGCTTGTCCGCTGCGTTCTCGATCTTGTCACCCAAACCCATGGAGTTCCTCCTCGATTATCGCTCCGGCCAGGTGTTCCCTGACCGGTCCAACAACTCCATACTAAGCACACTTAGTACCTAATTCAAACCCCTTGTTCCCTGGCCCACCCCAGAAGCGTCCCCAGCCGGTAAGTTGGAAAGCAATTCGGCAGGTGGCGATTGCACCGCCCCGCCTTCACCGTGCTGATCAAGGGAGCGCAAGCATGGCCAACCGATTTCAAGGCAAAGTCGTCATTGTGACTGGGGCCGGTTCCGGCATTGGCGAGGCGACAGCCAGGAGGTTCGTTGCCGAGGGGGCCAAGGTGGTGCTCAGTGACAGCGTCGCCACAAAAATTGAGGAAACCGTGGCCTCCCTGCCCGGCGGCACCGCCACCGCCGTCGTCGCCGATTCCGCGGATTATGGGCAGGTTGAAGCCCTGGTGGAGGGCGCCGTACAGCAGTTTGGGCGCCTGGACGTTTTGGTCAACAACGCCGGCACCCTCACCTCCGGCCCGGTCGAGGACATCGAGGTGCAGGAGTGGCACCGGGTCCTGGACACGGACCTGTCAGGTATCTTCTACGGCACCAAGGCAGCCATGAAACACCTGATCGCAAGCAAGGGCTGCATCGTCAACACCTCATCGGTGTCGGGTTTGGCGGCCGACTGGAACATGAGCCCCTACAACGCAGCCAAGGGCGGCGTCAGCAACTTCACCCGCGCCGTCGCGCTGGACCACGGCAAGGACGGTGTCCGCGTCAACGCCGTCGCCCCGGGCCTGATCTGGACGGACATGACAGCGGAAAAGCAGGACGACGACGAGCTGAAGGCCAAGTTCGCCGAACGGGTCGCGCTGGGCCGCGGTGGAACGGCGGAGGAAGTGGCCGACGTCATCCTGTTCCTGGCCAGCGAAGACGCCCGCTTTGTCACCGGAGTAGTCCTGCCGGTGGACGGCGGCACCATGGCCAGCAACGGTCAACCCGCCCAGGCCTAGGACTGGACGGGCCTGGGCGGGAAACGGCATGCAGGGAACAGGATCAACCGGCGCGGGCACTGCTGCCGCCGGGCTGCGCCGTCGTGCCGTACTGGGCTACGGCGTCGGAGACTCGGCCAACAGCATGGTGATCAGCACTGCCAACATGTTCCTGCTGGTCTACTACACGGATGTGGCAGGGATCCCTGCGGCGGCGGCAGGGACCCTGCTGCTGTTGGTGCGGCTCTTCAACGCCGTCACCGACATTGTGGCTGGACGGGTCGCAGATCGGAGTCGGCGTTCACGCTGGGGCAAGTTCCGGCCCTTTCTTTTCTTTGGCGCCGTCCCCCTGCTTTGCAGTGCTGCTGCGTTCTCGGTCCCGCCCTGGGACGCGGACGGCAAGCTGATCTATGCCTACGTCACCTACGCGTGCGTGAGCCTGAGCTACAGCCTGGTTAACGTTCCCTACGGCTGCCTGGTGGGCGCCATGACACAGAATCCGCGCGACCGGGCCCGTCTGGCCAGCGCCAGGACCCTGGGCGGGCTGACCGTCGGAGCACTCCTGGGCCTGGTGGTGGCGCCGCTGCTGGAGTCAAAGGCGCACATGCAGCAAACCTTCACGGTGACCACCCTGGTGTTTGTCGCCGTCGGCACCGGGCTCTACCTTTTGACTGCCGTTACTGCGCAGGAGCGTGTGCACCAGGACGTGGAGAAAATCACCATCCGGCAAAGCGTTGCAACGTTGCGACAGAATTCTCCGCTGCTGGTGCTGTGCAGCAGCTCGGTCCTCTTTGTCACCGGGACCACCAGCATGGGAGCCGCGCAGTTCTTTTACCTCCGGGACGTGCTGGGGAGGCTGGACCTGTATCCGGTGGTTTCGCTTGGACAGGTGGTTATCACTCTCTCCGTGGCAGTCCTGATGCCCCGATTGGTGCTTCGCTGGGGCAAGAGGTCGGTCTACTGCTGGGGTGGCTCCCTGGCAGTGGTCGGAGGCGCGGTGAGCTTCGCTGCTCCGAGTAGTGTTCCCTCGCTGGGGATCGGCGGCATCCTGCTGTCCCTGTGCGGCTCCGCCGTGGTTGGGATCCTGATGTGGGCACTGGTTGCCGACACCGTCGAGTTTGGGCAGTGGAAAACGGACGTCCGCGTGGACGGCGTGAACTACGCCCTGCTCGCCGCCACCCGCAAGCTGGGCATGGCGTTCGGAGGCGCTTTGGCTGCGTTCGCGCTGTCTTGGGGTGGTTACGTTTCCGGGGCGGGGGCCCAGTCGGAGGACGCCCTGGCGGGGATCCGCAGTGCCGCCGGCCTGCTGCCGGCGGCACTGGTCCTTTTCGGCGTACTGATCATGAGGTGGTACCGCCTGACTGAGGAACGGCACGCGGAGCTGGTTGCCGAGCTGGGGGTCAGGACGCCCAGCGGTACATGAAGGCAGCCATCGCGTCCCGGTTTACGGACAGTCCCGGACGGAAGGTGGCGCTGCCGTTGGCCTCAGTCCAGCCGGTGCAGATTCCGCGGGCTGCCAGCCAGGTGATTTCCTTGTAGAACTGCTGGCCTTTGGCGACATCGGTGAAGGGGGTCGTCGTCGGCGGGGTGTAGGCGGGCGAGCCCGACAGCCGGTACAGGAACGCAGCCATGGTGCCACGGTCAACCGCCTGCAGGGGCCGGAACGTCCGTTGATTGTTGGCGTCCACCCAGCCGGTGGAAATCTTCTTGGCGTTCAGCCAGGCAATCTCCTTGTAGTACATCCGGGTGGTGGGTACGTCAGTGAACGGGGACGTGGCGGGCGGAGTGTAGGCAGGTGAGCCGGCCAGGCGGTACATGAATGCAGCCATCGCGTCGCGGCCGACTGTCAGCAGCGGCCGGTAGGTCCGCGATCCGTCCGCCTCGGTCCAGCCCGTTGAGATGGACTTGCTGGCCATCCAGTTCATTTCCTTGAGGAACTGCTGGCCCGCGGAAAGGTCGCGGAACGGCGAAACGGGTGCCGGTGCAGGTGCAGGTGCGGGTGCCGGCGCGGCTGCGAGCGGGGCAGGAACCAGAGGCGCCGTTGAGCCCGGATACGCGGCAAGGTTGGATACCACCAGGTGCCAGCCCTTGTACGGTCCGCTGGTCGGAACAACATACCCGACCCCGACGTCTGTTTCCCTGCCATCAAGCATGGCGGCACGGTGGGACGGTGAATTCATCCACCAGTCAACGATGTCCTGCGCGGCAAAGTTGAACGCGATAATTTCGGCGTACCAGGTGGCACCGCTTGAGATGCGGGTGCCACCTCCATCCGCGCGGTGGATGGTGTTCCAGTCGAAGTTGGGGTCCTGGGTGGCAACGCCCAGGTGGTCGGCCCATTCCTGCGACACATTGGCCACGTTCTGGTTCCAGCGAAGCGTCGAAACGCCTGCGGCCCGGCGCTGGACGTTGATCAGGTCGTACACCTGCTGCGCGTAGCCGTCGTAATAGCTGGCAGTCGGCGACACGGACGACGGCGCGTCCCCCGCCCCACCGGCGGTTCCACCGCCCACGATTCCACCGGTCGCGGTTGCGGGTGCGGGCAGCAGCGCGTTGCCCGGCAGCAACAGATCCGATGACGGCTGAGGAGTGGGCGGAAGGACCGGGGCAACCTGGCTTTGAGAGGTGATCGGCGTTTCGCTGGCGGAGGCAACGCCAGCTGAGACTGCGGCGAGTGCGACGGAGACGGCAAGCGCCGCGGGCAGGGCGAAAGCCCGGAGGACAAGTTTTTTCATGAGACCTGGATTTTCGTCGGGCAGCTGCTGGCCCGCCGGCCCGGAACCACATGGTTCGGAGCAGGACTGACCGCAGGTGAGGGCAGGAGGAGACCCTCACCGCGTGGTGTTGGGGTCACTACCTATATCGGCCTGCGGCCCATAACGGTTAGGTCACAGCACCAATTGCCCGACGAAATTGGTCCGTCGTTGCCCACAAGAGTTCCTTACCCTCCTCCTTTCTCCACCTCGAAACCGGGCCGTCCATCCTCGTCCCCCGCGCAACGGCGTCTTGCGCTACTTGGTTGCTCCGGTGAGCATGCCGCCGACGTAGTACTTCTGCAGCAGGATATAGATGACAATGCAGGGAACGATCGTCACCGCCACGCCTGACTGCAGCGCACCCCAGTCAAGCGTGCCGAAGGTACCGCTGGAAAGGACGTTCAGCGCCACCGGCAGCGTGTACTTGGACTGGTCGGTCATCAGGATGAGTGCGGCAAAGAACTCGTTCCACGCTGCAAAGAACGTAAACAGCGCGGTGCTGATCACCCCGGGAATGGCCACCGGCAGCAGCACCCGCACCATGGCGCGGAGGATTCCGCAGCCGTCCACCAGCGCTGCCTCCTCGATGCTGGCCGGAAGCGCGGCAAAGGAGTTCCGCATCAAAAAGATCCCAAACGGAAGGTTGAAGGTGGTGTACACCAGCATCAGGCCGAGCAGGTTGTTGGTCAGCCCGATTTGGTGCAGCACCAGGTACAGCGGGGTGATGACGGCCTGGAACGGAATCATGAACGTTGCCAGGGTGGCGAAAAAAAGCAGGTTGCTGCCGCGGAACCGCAGCTTGGCAAACCCGTAACCGGCCAGGGTGCTCAGCACAATGGTCAGCAGTGTGGCGCCGATGCTCACCAGCACACTGTTGCCGAGCTGCATGGCAAAGCCCGCACCGCCGTTCTCATTGCTGAACAGCTTGCCAAAGTTGGCCAGCGAGAAGGACTGCGGAAAGAGGGTGGGCGGGGCCGCCGCAGCCTCAGTGGGCGTCTTGATGGACTGGGAGAGCACCACCCAGAAGGGGTAGAGGAACAACGCGGCGAGGGAAAGGTTGACGATCCACCAAACGGCGCGGGGCACGGCCCGGTGGGTGCTTGCGGAGGATGACATGGAAATCCGTTCCGGCCAGCGTGAGCTAGCTGTGGTCAGAGTTGCGAAGAATGAGCATCTGGAAGGCGCTGACGATGGCCAGCACGATCATCAGCAGGGCGGACAGCGCGGCCCCGTAGCCCAGCTGGAATCCGAGGAATGACACCCGGTAGATGTGGTAGACCGCCGTAATGGTCTGGTTGGCCGGGCCTCCGCTGGTCATGATGAAGAACTGGTCAAAGGCCAGCAGGGAGCCCGCCACGGAGAACACCAGCACCAGGGCCAGGGTGGGGCGCAGCAGCGGCAGGATGATGTAGCGAAACACCTGGCTGCGGCTGGCGCCGTCGATGCGGGCCGCTTCCTCGAGTTCCACCGGGATGGACTGCAGGCCGGAGTTCAGCAGCAGCATCTGCATGCCCGCCACCTTCCACACCACCATGCCGCAGACAATGGCAAGTGCACCAACCACGGTGCCGAACCAGTTGTCCGAGTGGGAAGCCAGGCCGGCCCGGGAGAGCAGGTCCAGCAACGGCCCGAGGTTTGGCTGCGCCATGAACAGCCACAGGTATCCGGCAGCAGCGAATCCGACCACCACGGGCAGGAAGTAAATCGACTGGAAAACCCGCGCCGCTCGCCCCGGACGGCGGATCAACAGGGCCAGGGCCACACCGACCAGCAGCAGCAGCGGTGTCATGATCACGGTATAGAGCAGGGTGAATCCAGCCGCGCGCAGGAAGTTCTGGTCCTGGAAGGCTGCCGTGTAGTTGCCCAGGCCGATAAAGGTGATCTTTCCCAGCAAAGGCCACTTATGCAGGGACATCCAAAGCATCAGGGCCACGGGCAGGAAGAAGAATACCGTCAGCAGCAACAGCGCCGGCGCAACCACCACCTGGCCCAGCGCACTGCGGGACTTGGTCAGCGAGCGACGGCGGCGGGACGGGAGCGCCGGCGTGTGGCCGGACGCGCCGGGGGATGTTGCGGTATCGGTCAGCGAAGTTTGAGGTGCCATGGAGATCTCCTAGGAACGAATGCCGGTGCTGCCGCGAAAGCGGCAGCACCGGGCTCGCAGGTCAGGGTCCGGTCTTGATGATCTGCTGGGAAGCGTCCTGCGCCTTCTTCTGCGCAGCCTTGATGTCGACTCCGCCAAACACCGACTCGTTGATCATGGTTGCCCATGGACCGTTGTTGTCATTGAACAGCTGGTTTTCCACCACGCTGTACGGTGTCTTGCCGGTTTTCAGCGCTTTGCTGAACAGGGCGTTGCGGGGATCCGCGGAGGCGTAGACGCTCTCCACCAGGTCGGTGCGGACCGGCACAATGGAGTTCTTGGCCAGGATGGTTTGCGCCTCGTCGTCGGTGGCCCACTTCACGAAGTCCCAGGCTGCGGCCTTGTTCTTGGAACCGGCCGTCACGGCAATGTTGTCTCCGCCGGCGAAGGACGCCGAGCCTCCGGTCTTGCCGGGGATCGGGGCGATGCCGTAGTCGACCTTCTTGTCCGTGTTCAGGGTCTGGGTGAAGAAGGCGCCCAGGACCACCATGCCGACCTTGCCGGCCTGGAACAGGGCGGGCTGGGCCGTGCCGGAGTCGGTCTTGGCCGCCTCAGGCATGACGCCGGCGTCGTTCATTTCCTTGTAGAACGTCAGGGCGTCAGTCACCTGGGGTGAGTCCAGGGTTGCTGTCTTGCCGTCCTCGGACAGCACATCGCCGCCGCTGGCCCACACGCTGGGCGTGAACTCGAAGATGTTGCAGCCACCGCACTGGCCGGCCATGGTGAAGCCGTAGGTGTCAGGGCCGAGGGCGCGGATCTTCTTGGCGGCGTCCAGGATTTCGGCGTACGTGGTCGGCGGCTTCTCTGGATCGAGGCCCGCCTGCTTGAAGAGGTCCTTGTTGATGAACAGCACCGAGGCTTCAGCGGTGAACGGCAGGGCGTAGGTCTTGTCCTCAAACGTGGACAGGCGCTGGTGGGACGGGCTCAGCTTGTCTTTGTAGGGAAGCTTGGCCGCTTCATCCGTGATGTCTTCCAGCACCCCGGTGGAGGCAAAGTAGGGCAGGTAGACCAGGTCGATCGAGGCCACGTCAGGGCCCGAGCCACCGGCTGTTGCAGTGCCGAACTTCTGCACAAAGTTGGCGCTCGGCACGATGGTGACTTCCACCTGGGCCTTGTGGGACTTGTTGTACGCATTGGCCAGCAGGTCCATGAAGCCCTTCTGCGAGTCGCGGGCCCAGAGGCTGATGGTTCCGGTCGGTTCCCCGCTGGAGGTGTCGATGGACTCCGACGACGACGAACCGCCGCAGGCGGTGGCTGACAGGGTCAGTGCTGCTGTGATGGCCAACGCGGCCAGTCTGTTGCGTTTCATTCCAATTCCTTCGTGGTAGCTGCTAGCGGACGGAGGTGTTCGACGGGATCGGATGGGTCAGGCGGTGGGGATCCAAACCCGCATGGCCCCTTCGCCCCGGTTAGCCCAGCGGAAATACGGGATGGCGGTCAGTTCCGTGCTTCGCCGTTCGCTGCCCTGCACCTTTGGCGCCGGGGCGTAGAGGTCACGGGCGGCCGGTTCGGCCACATGTCCGGCGACTTTGAGCACGGTGGGGACCCCGGCCAGTCCACCCGCGTCCTGCGCCGGAGCAGATTCCCGGATAGGTGCCGTGGGATCGATGCGTAGGTCTTCGAGCACGACGCCATGGTCCTGGTCATGCTGTTCCAGGCAGAAAATGACCGGGCCCTTGGCCAGGGCCACGGATCCGCGGATGGCGTCGACGCGCGGGTTGGCGGCAATGATGCGGGCCGGCATCGGCAAAAGCAACGTCACCGCCGTCGTGCCTTCCCAGTTCCGCCGGATGCGGACGTAGCCGGCGCTGTCGGGGGTGGCGTCGATCTCTTCGTCACCGACGGTCAGCCGGGCGCCATCACACCAGGCGGGAAGGCGCAGGGAGAGGGTCCACTCCCCCGCCCCTGCTGATACGTCGATATCCACCTGCTCGTTCCAGGGGTAGCTGGTGCGGGTTTCCAGCTTCACCGCACCGCCCAGGGCATCGGCCGTAAAGTCCAGCTCCCCGTCGCCGTAGAGGTGCACCTGGATGCCCTCGTCGTCGTGCGTGGCGACGTAGTGGTGCAGGGAGGCGACCAGCCGCGCCAAATTAGGCGGGCAGCAGGCGCACGCGTACCAGGAGAGCCGCTCGGAAGGGGCATCCTCGGTGGAGCCGTCATGCCCGGTGCGCAATTGCAGGGGGTTGGAGTAGAAGAAGCTGTCGCCGGCGGCGGAGGTGGAGACGGCGATGCCGTTGTACAGGGCGCGTTCCATTTCTTCCGCGTACTTGCCCTGGCCTGTCGCCAACAGAAGGCGCCAGTTCCAGTGGAAGCTCGCGATGGAGGCACAGGTTTCCGCATAGGCCCGGTCGGATGGCAGCTCGTAGGGGTCGCCGAAGGCTTCATCCCGGTGGCGGGAACCCAAGGCGCCGGTCAGGTAGGCCTTCTCGTAGAAGACGCTGTCCCACAGCGACTCGGCGGATTCCAGCAGCGTGGGGTCGCCGTTTTCCAGGTATACGTCGGTGACGCCTGTGGCCAGGTAGATTTGGCGGACGGCGTGGCCGGTGGCCTCCTTCGCTGCCTCCCGGATGGGCAGGTGGTCCTGGAAGTATTGCCGGCCGAACCGGTCGTCAGGCATCAGGCCGTGGCCGCGCAACTCCAGCTGCCGGTTCGCGGTTTCCAGGTACTTGCTTTCCCCGGTGAGCCGGTACAGCTCCACGAGCGCGGTTTCCACTTCCGGGTGGCCGTCGATCAGGTCCCGGCCGCCCTCCCCCATGGTTTCCACCAGCAGGTCGGCGATGCGCCGTGCGACCTGCGGAATGCTGCTGTTGCCTGTGGACCGGGCGATGGCGACGGCGGCCTGCAGCAGGTGCCCGGCGGTGTAGAGCTCGTGGCTCCACTGCAGCTTGGCCCAGCGGTTGTCTGGTTCCACGCCCTGCACCCACGTGTTGAGGTACCCGTCCGGGAGCTGCACTTTTTCCAGCAGCGCTCCCATCTCCCGGAGGTAGTCGGTCCACGGCTCCTCGCCGGTCCGGCCGGCCTCCCAGCCGACGGCTTCCAGGGTCTTGTAAAGGTCGGTGTCCTGGAACCAGAAGCCCTTGAAGTCGGCGTCGGATTCCCCCACCAGGCGGCGGAAATTGTCCAGCGCGCCGCTTGATTCAACGTTGGCGATGCAGTGCGGAATGGTGGCGCGGCGGTTCAATTCCTGCCAGGCGCCCAGGTGCCCTTCCTCGGACAGGTGCACGGCGGGAAAGGGCAGCGGCCGCAAAACGTAGCTGGGGGACGTTGTGGCGCCTACCGGACCATCCGGGGACCAAACGGGGTTGCCGGCTTCGGCAGACAGCGTCGGGCTAAGCGAATTCGATGTCATGGGAACTTTCTTTCCGTGGTGTCGACGTCGGAACCTGCCCGGGAAGGAGCAGTCCAAGGGCTTTCGGGCTGCTTACGGTGATGCGGCAAGGCCGGCGGAAAATTAGGAAAACCTCTTCCGGAAAAGAGGCTATGTGAGCTGCATCTCACTGTCAATGGTTTCCCCTGATACTCTGAGAATGTCGGCGGGCGCCGTCTTCCGCATTGAGCGGGCGGGGCAACGACACCTAAGGAAGGAGCAGCATGACGGAAAATAGTTTCCGCGAATCGGGTCGTGCTGCGCGGGACAGTACCGCGTCCGGGATTGCCGCGGTTGCCGCCTTGGCGGGCGTCTCCACGGGGACCGTGTCCAAAGCCCTCAACGGCACCGGCCAGTTGCGGGAGTCCACGCGCTTACGCGTACGGGCCGCTGCGGAGGAAGTGGGCTGGTTGCCCAACGGCTCGGCGCGAAGCATGCGCAGCGGACGAACCTACACGGTGGGAGTCATCACCACCGACAGTTACGGCCGGTTCAGCATTCCCATCCTGCGCGGCGTGGAGGACGCCCTGGGCCTGGGCGAGATGCTGTGTTTCCTCTGCGATAGCCGGGACGACCCAATCCGCGAGCAGCACTACGTCCGGACGCTGCTGGCCCGGCAGGTGGATGGCATTATCGCCGTGGGCCGCAAGGAGGATCCGCGCATCCCCCTGGGCCGGGACATTCCTGTCCCGGTCATCTACGCTTTCGCCCCCTCCACTGATCCCGAGGACTGCTCAGTGATCGGCGACGAACAGGGTGGGGCGCGGCGGGCCATTGATCATCTCGTTAAGACCGGCCGCCGCCGTATTGCCCACATTACGGGCCTGGAAAACCACGCCTCCGCCGTGCTGCGCGCTGAAGGGTTCCGCACCGCGATGGCCGAGCACGGGCTGGAACCGGTGGACGGAGTCTGGTTCGGCAGCTGGAGCGAGGAGTGGGGACACAACGGGGTGCGCTCCCTCCTGGCCAGTTCCCCCGATGTCGACGCCATCTTTTGTGGTAGCGACCAGATAGCCCGCGGCGCCGCCTACGAACTGGCAGCACTGGGCCGATCCATCCCCGAGGATGTGGCCTTGATCGGGGTGGACAATTGGTCTCCTTTCACCGACGGCTACCGACCCCATCTGTCCAGCGTTGACTTGAATCTGACGACCATTGGACGCCGGGCCGGCGAGGCGCTGCTCAAGGCCCTGGACGGGCGCGGCGAGCCGGGGATCCAGACGGTCGACCCGGAGCTGATTGTGCGCGAGTCGTCCGGACCGGCCCGACGCCGACCCTGAGGGAGGGGTTGGCGAGGGCCGCCGCGGGTCGACCGCCTGCGCGTTAGGGTGCCACATGGCTAAATCCCGTTATGCCAGGGTTGCCTGGCTGCTCGTGGCCGCGGCATGCGGCATGTACGCGCTGCAGTTTCTGGTGCACCTGCTGCAGGGCGAGTCAATGGCCGACTCCGCGGCGGCCGCAGCGACTGCCGTCCTGGCGCTGCTGCTCGTGGCACCATTCGGCCTGCTGCTGGGGAGCAGAATGGGCAGAACCCAACAGCGGCTGCGGGAACAGGGGCGGCATCACTGTCACGTGCGCTTCCCCCAGGAACCAGGTTCGCCACGCAAGTGGCGCAGGAGAATCGTCACCCCGTCCGCCAACAAGCTGCGGCTCCAACCGGTGTTGGGCCAAACCAGTATCGCGACAGGGACGGAACTGACCCTCGCTGTCGTTCCCGCCGGAAGATACGAGCGGCATCCCACCACGCGATGGGACCGCCTTAACGTCCTCGG
>JAODMR010000004.1 GCA_025465475.1 Micrococcaceae bacterium | reverse complement strand
CCGACCTGCGCCGCCCCTGGACAACCTGACCCCAGGACAGCGGGACGGTCCCCCACCCTCCGGGCCCCATCAATCACCGGCGCCGCACCAGGGTCGTACGTCACCCGCACCATATCGCACAGTTCCTGCGCAGACATCGGCCGCTCGTCCCCCGCACACGTGGCCTGCAGCCGCGCCCCAACCCCGGCAGCCGTGACGCGACATCCGGGGCGACCTCACACTGCTCACGGCGCCGCACCCCTGCCCGTGTCGCGGCGCTGAACGTCAGCGCCACCCACGCCCGGACCGTGGCCGAGCCCTCCGGATACGCCCTGACCACATCCCGCAGCATCGCCTTCGCGATGTCCCGCACCCCGTCCGCCAAGTTCAACTACACCTCGTTTGCGAAGCTGGTACCCGGACACATCCCCCAGCGCTGCCAGCGAGCCGCCCAATTGGCCACCCGCGTGTCCCCCTGCTCCGGATCCACCAGGGACACCCCGTCCGGCTCGGTCGCGCAACCCGAAATCGCATTCAGCATTGCATTGGACCCGGTGCCGATCTTTTTGCCCATCAGCTGGACAGCGACCGACTCTGTATACAAAAGGCGTGGGTATCCGCCGGGTGCGTTAGCTGCATTTCGAATTGCCTCCTTCCGATTTGCCGCGAAGTGTATACACTGAAGCCAACCGGGCCACCCGTCCGGGGACGGACTTGGGGGTTCAATGCGCGCCAGCGACAGAGCATACGAAGCCTTGCGCGAGGACATCCTGCAGTGGCGTCTGCCGCCGGGAACGCTGTTGGCAGAAGTTGAACAGTCTGTCCGGCTGGGAGTGTCCCGCACACCTATCCGCGAGGCGCTGGCGAGGCTGACCTCGGAGGGTCTGACCGCCCCACGCGGCGGCCGTGGGGCCGTGGTTACGGACATTTCGGTGGACCATCTCGGTGAACTTTTCGAACTTCGCGGAGCGTTGGAATGCAGGGCCGCCGAGCTGGCCGCGCGGCGCGGCGATCCGTCCCTCTTCGCTGGCCTGGAGACCGAACTCCTCGCCTCGCGGGAAGCCACGGCGGCCAGCACCGACCACACCAGCTATTACGCCCTGGTCGGGCGGCTGGACAGCGCGATCGACGCCGCCGCGGGCAACTCGTATTTGAGCACTGCCCTGAAAAACCTGCGGGTCCACCTCACCCGGATCCGGCGGCTGGCGCAGGACGACCCTGACCGGTTGGCAGCCGCCGCCACCGAACACGCGGCGATCGCGGCCGCCATCGCCGCCGGCAACCCCGTCCTCGCGAGCGCCGCGACCACCATCCACCTGCACAACAGCCTCGGCTACCTGCTGGCCGCCGGCACTCCGTCCGACTGATCCCACCCGAAAGGAACCCCATGGAGCTCATTTCTGTCCGTGTTGCCACCAGCGAGGAAAACCTGCCCCGGCAGCACCAGCTGGCCTACCGGATCGCCTCCGTCGCTGCGGATCCGGTAGAGGTGGACGCCGAGGTGACCGCCATGGTCATCAACCGGATCATCGACAACGCCGCCGTTGCCGTCGCCTCACTGGGCAGAGCACCCATCATCGCTGCCAGGGCCCAGGCGCTGGCCCACGCACCCAGCAGCGGCGGCAAGGGCGCCGCAGTCTTCGGCATCCCCGACCGGGTGTCCCCGGAGTGGGCGGCCTGGGCCAACGGCGTCGCCGTCCGGGAACTGGACTACCACGACACCTTCCTGGCGGCCGAATACTCCCACCCCGGAGACAACATCCCTCCGATCCTGGCGGTCGCCCAGCACGTGGGCAGCACCGGCCGGGACCTCCTGCGCGGCATCACCACCGGCTACGAGATTCAGGTCGACCTGGCCAAGGCCATCTCCCTGCACAAGCACAAGATCGACCACGTGGCACATCTGGGGCCCTCCGCCACTGCCGGCATCGGCACGCTGCTGCACCTCGACGTCGAGCCCATCTTCCAAGCCATTGGGCAGGCGCTGCACACGACGACGGCGACCCGCCAGTCACGCAAGGGCGAAATCTCCACCTGGAAAGCCCACGCGCCGGCCTTCGCCGGGAAGATGGCCGTGGAATCCGTGGACCGGGCAATGCGGGGCCAAACCTCCCCCACCCCCATCTATGAAGGCGAAGACGGCGTCATCGCCTGGCTGCTGGACGGCCCCGAGGCCAATTACACCGTGCCGCTGCCCGCGCCGGGCGAACCGAAACGCGCCATCCTTGACACCTACACCAAAGAACACTCCGCCGAGTACCAGGCCCAGGCATGGATCGACCTGGCCCGCCGGCTGCACGCCGCCCACCCGGAACTGACCGGACCGGACGGAGCTGCCGCGATCACCGGCGTCGTGCTGCACACCAGCCACCACACCCACTACGTCATCGGTTCCGGGGCCAACGACCCGCAGAAGTACGACCCCACGGCCTCCCGGGAAACCCTCGACCACTCGATCCCCTACATCTTCACCGTCGCCCTCCAGGACGGCTCCTGGCACCACGTCAGTTCATATACGCCGGAGCGGGCCAACCGGCCGGACACCGTAGCCCTCTGGCGCAAGGTGCGGACGGAAGAGGACCCCGAATGGACCCGCCGGTACCACTCACTGGATCCCCAGGAGAAAGCCTTCGGCGGCCGGGTGGAAATCACCCTGGCCGACGGACAGGTCCTGGTCGATGAGATCGCCGTCGCCGACGCCCATCCCCTGGGCGCCCGCCCGTTTGGACGCGAACAGTACATCGCCAAACTGCGCACCCTGGCCGTGGCCGCCGATGGAACCCGTGTGGTGGAGGAAGCAGAACTGGACCGGTTCCTCGACGCCGTGCAGCGCCTGCCGGAACTGGCCGCCGGTGAACTGGACCAACTCAACCTGCAGGCCGCGCCGGGCCTGCTGGATCTGGCAGCCGCCCCGAAAGGACTGTTCTGATGCTCTACTCCTCCACCACCCCCAGCCGGAAAAGGGCCGCCTTCCGGGCCGGCCTGGCCAGCGGCCGGATCCAGCAGTTCCCGGGAGCGTTCAACCCGCTCTCGGCCCGCCTGATCCAGGAACAGGCGTTCGACGGGGTCTACATCTCCGGCGCCGTCCTCGCCAACGACCTGGGCCTGCCGGACATCGGCCTGACCACCCTCACCGAGGTGGCCCAGCGTGCGGGCCAGATCGCGCGCATGACGGATCTGCCGTGCATCGTCGACGCCGACACCGGCTTCGGTGAACCCATGAACGTCGCCCGGAGCGTGCAGGAACTGGAGAACGCGGGGCTCGCGGGCTGCCACATCGAGGACCAGTTCAACCCGAAACGGTGCGGCCACCTTGACGGCAAAAGCGTTGTCGACCTCGCCACCGCGACCAAGCGGATCCGGGCCGCTGCCGATGCCCGGCAGGACCCGGATTTCCTGATCATGGCCCGGACTGACATCCGGGCCGTGGACGGGCTGGATGCCGCGAAGGACCGTGCCCGGGCCCTGGTGGAGGCCGGGGCGGATGCCATCTTCCCCGAAGCCATGCGGGACCTGTCCGAGTTCCAAGCGATCCGCGACGCCGTGGACGTGCCGATCCTGGCGAATATGACCGAGTTCGGCAAGAGCGACCTGTTCACGGTGGACCAGTTGGCCTCCGTTGGGGTCAATATGGTCATCTACCCCGTAACCTTGCTGCGCAGTGCCATGGGTGCTGCTGAGCGGACCCTGCAGGCAATCCGCGCCGAGGGGACGCAGGCTTCGGCCGTGCCGGACATGTTGACCCGTGCGCGGCTGTACGAATTGGTGGATTATGAGGCCTACAACCAGTTCGACACGTCGGTATTCAACTTCCCGGTCCCCGGGCAGCCCTAAGGAGCACCATGACCGAGTCAGTGAGCACCACCGAACCGCAGATCCACAAGGGCCTGGCCGGCGTCGTCGTCGACACCACCAGAATTTCGAAGGTGAACCCGGAGTCGAACTCGCTCCTGTACCGGGGCTACCCGGTGCAGGAACTTGCCGCCAGGTGCAGCTTTGAGGAAGTGGCGTACCTGCTGTGGCATGGCGACCTGCCCACGTCCACGCAGTTGGCGGAATTCGAGCAGACCGAACGGGCCGGGCGGCAGCTCCTGCCGAACGTGAAGGCCGCCATTGACCTGCTGCCGCTCACGGCCCATCCGATGGACGTCTGCCGGACCGCCGCTTCGGTGATCGGCGCCTCGCATCCGGCCGCGGAGGATTCCTCACCGGCGGCGAACCAGCGCAAGTCGGTGGACCTTTTCGCCGCGATGCCCGCCGTCGTCGCCTACGACCAACGACGGCGGCGTGGTCAGGACGCCGTCCCTGCACGCAGCGACCTGGGCTACAGCGCGAATTTCCTGTTCATGGCATTCGGCGAGGAAGCGGCCCCCGAGGTGGTCACGGCTTTCAACGTGTCGATGATCCTTTACGCCGAGCACTCCTTCAACGCCTCAACCTTCACCGCCCGGGTCATCACCTCCACACTGGCTGACCTGCATTCGGCAGTCACCGGGGCCATCGGCGCCCTGAAAGGTGCCCTGCACGGCGGTGCCAACGAGGCAGTGATGCACACCTTTGAGGAGATCCTTGCCCAGGCCGACGGGCAGGACCTCAGCGGCCACGTCGCCACCTGGCTGCAGGACGCTCTGGCGGCGAAGAAGAAGATCATGGGTTTCGGTCACCGGGTGTACAAGAACGGCGACTCGCGCGTGCCGACCATGAAGGCGGCCCTGGATGACATGGTCAAGCACTACAACCGTCCTGACCTGGGCGAGCTGTACGACGCCCTGGAATCCGGCATGGCCCAGGCCAAGAACATCAAGCCCAACCTGGATTACCCTGCGGGACCGACGTATCACCTGATGGGCTTCGACACCGCGACGTTCACGCCCCTGTTCGTCGCCAGCCGCATTGTCGGCTGGACGGCCCACATCATGGAGCAGTTGGAAGCAAACTCCCTGATCCGCCCCCTAAGCCTCTACAACGGCCCCGAAGAGCGCCACCTCCCCTGACACCCCCCGTTGGTCGAGCCTGATCTCGACAAGCTCGATCACCGCCCGACCGATCACCGCAACCGGTGGTCGAGCCCGTCGAGACCCCGCGCCGGTCGAACCGGATCTCGACAAGCTCGATCAACGACAAGCTCGATCACCGCCCGACCGATCACGACAGGCTCGATCACCGACCGCCGGTCACTCGGGGGTGGGGAGCCAGGGGGTTTGGGTGGCGGTGGCGACTGTTTCGTTGTCGGGATTCAGGACAACGCGCACGGCGAGTTGCTGTCCGGACAGCATGGCTGGCAGCCAATGCTCGGCATCGGCCCACATGTGTTCGTGCGGCAATGAGGCCACGGGGTGCCATTGCGGGGCGATTTCATCGCTCTCGGCAGGTTCGCCCACCCAGCGCCGGGTCATGAAGACGGTGCTGAACATGTCCCATGAGGGCCGGGCGGGAAAAACGAACTCGACTGTCCCGGCCGGCACCAGGTCCTCTTCCCGAACGGTGACGTAGATTTCCTCCTGCACTTCCCGACAGACGGCCTGAGCGGCTGATTCACCCGCCTCCAGGTGTCCCCCGACGCCGACCACCTTGCCGGCGCCGAAACCGGTTTTCTTTCGTCCGAGCAGCACCTCCTGCCCAAACGGGACAGCCCCGGCTGCGGCAGCGGGGGCAATGCCGACGTCGGCGGCCAGGTCAGTATCGGCGTCGTTCGTCAGGTCCTTCCCCGTACCGTGGCCCGTATCGCGAACCAGGAAACACAGGGCGACGGCGGCAGGGGTAGTCATGGCATCAGCCTACGGTCCAGAACCCACCAGGTCTTCGCGCAACTCAACCGGCAACCCGGCAGCTGCAAAGTTGTCATCCATCATCCGCCCGATGTCCTGCCCGGTTCCCCGCGCCTGCAGTGCCAACTCGTCCCAGCCCAATACGCGCACGGAGGTGTCCGGATCGAAGGTGTAGCCCGCTCCATCCGTAGTGGCAAAGCATATGGTCTTGGGTCGGCTGGGGTCCGATTGGTACGACGTGCGGAACGCCAGGAACTTGCCGGCGCAGCCAAGCACCACGAAATTATCGGGATGGTCCTCGTACACCGTGTCATTGCCGGGCCCACGGACGTTGGAGACGACGCACGCGACAGCGTTGGTTGCCGGATCCCGAACGATCCGGCGCGGCGCCGTTTCGGGTGGTTGAATCCGCAGTGAGGTCATGAGCCGTCGCGTTTGTTCGTACGCGGGGGTATGTACATAGTCCAGGGCGTCCTGCATGGCAGGAAAGGACAAAGGGCCCGTGCCGTCGGCCTCGCTTCCGCCGCCAACAAAGACGAAAGCAGGATCACCGGGTGCGTCGCGACGAAAAGCGTTGATTCGGGCGCACCCCGGGACACCGTCCCCGAACGAGCCGTCACTGATGCCCATTACTGCGGTAACAGAACGGCCGGCGATCACCTGGTAAGAGAAAGTCGCTGCACCGGCACCGGCGGCGAGTTCCGGGACGGGAACCTGCTCGACCGTGGTGACAGACGCGGCTGTCGATTCGTTGCCGGGCGGGCAGTTAGCGGTTCCGGCGGGCGTTCCCCCAACGCTGATTGTCGCCATGACGATACCCAGGGGGTTCACCGCTTCGGCAAAGAGCGTGGACCTGGACTGCCTGCTGGTAGCAATGTAGCGAATCATCCACTGCGGCGGCACGTCAAAACCGAAGGACCCTTCCAGTGCCTCAAATCGTGACCAGTCATGGTTTGGCCCATACGTTGCCGTCGTTACCGGCGGCCGGATCGCCGCACCCTCGGCTGGGCCAGCCCCTGCCTCCTGAGTGCCCGCAGCCGAGGGATCCGGAGGGAGTCCCAGCCCGAACACCAGGGCGCAGACGACGGCGGCCACCAGAGCGAACAGAGCCGCGGCTACCCAGCGTCCCGCCGATGCCCGCGGACCTGTGGGACGAGCCGGGCGACGAGCTGTATCGCTGATGAGGAGCCCGTCCGCCTCGATTCGGTCCAGGAGGGCCCGGGCACGGCCCTCCTCACACGCGAGCGCCACGGCGGGATCCAGAAGCGGATCCAGGGCGGCGAGTGAGCCGGGATCTGCGCTGGCATCCGGCGCGGAAGGAAGACCGGGAAGCGGACCCGAAAACGGATCCGGCGCGGACCGCTGGCCGGACGGCTGGCCGGGCTGCGGGCCGGAATTCGGGACGGCGCGGCGGGCCAGGCTTCGTCGTGCCGCCCGGAGGCGCCGTCGAATCTTCCCCTTGCCCACTGACAGGAAAGCAGCAAGTTCCTGCTCAGACAGGCGCTCCCACCCGGCCAGCATCAGCAGTTCCGCTGTCTCAACCGGAAGGCCCCGCAATGCGCCAATCAGCGCGTCGGCCAGCGGACGGCCCCATTCGGCAGGCTCAGGCGCGGCATCGTCGCCTAGTCGCGCTCCGGCCGGCTCTGCATCCCCTGGCAGGGATGACGTGGATGGCCCAGGCTGAGGCGCGGTGCTGGGAGCGAGTTCCTCCAGCCAGTACCGGTGGGCCTGAAACAGCAACCAGGAAACGCTGACGGTTTGCCCGGCGATGGTCAGTGGGTAGGCAAGCTGGAAGATAACTTCCGTGGCCTGCTCGGCGTCCTCGGGAGAGGCGACCCTGCGGAGAAAGTAGGACATAACCGGCGGAACCGCAGGCATGTACTCATCGACGAATCCGCTGCCGTCCGCCGCGGGGGGCACTCCGTCGTCGGCCGTCTGGAAGACCATGCCGCCTCCCTTCGCCACCACCGTCGATCTTCACCCTAGCCCTGTCGAGTGGGAAAAAACCGGGAGAAGGCCTCCGAAGCGTGCCATGTTTTGCCGTAGCGGTCGGGGCAGGGCTCAGCCCAGGGCGCGTGGATGGGCCGCTGCGTAAACCTCGCGAAGGGTGTCCGCCGTCACCAGTGTGTAGACCTGCGTCGTGGTGACGGACGCGTGACCCAGAAGTTCCTGCACCACCCTGACGTCGGCCCCGCCCTCCAGCAGGTGCGTGGCGAAGGAGTGCCGCAGCGTGTGGGGCGACACATCCGTCCGAATACCCGCCCGATCGGCGGCTCCCTTGAGAATGGTCCAGGCGCTCTGCCGGCTGATCCGCCCGCCACGGGCGTTCAGGAACAGCGCCGGCGTGCCCTTGCCCTTCGCGGCCAGGAGCGGCCGTCCCCGGACCAGGTACGCGTCGACGGCGCGGGCGCCGTAGGAGCCAAGGGGCACCAGACGCTCCTTGGAGCCCTTACCGAACAGCCGGACGACGGCGGGACCGTCGCCCGCCGGTTCAACGGCCACGTCGTCGACGTCGAGTCCCACTGCCTCGCTGATGCGGGCCCCCGTCGAGTAGAGGAATTCAAGCAGTGCCCGGTCCCGTAGCCCAGTGGGTGTGTCCGTCCCTGCGGCCTCCAGGATGCGGGTCACGTCCACCACGGAAATGGCCTTGGGCAGGCGGCGGCCGGCGAGGGGCGGATGAACATCAGCAGCCGGATCGGTCGCCGTGGTGCCTTCCAGAGCCCAGAAACGGTGCAGCCCCCGAACCGCGACGATTGTCCGGGCGGCCGATCGGACACCCAGTGCCGTTGCGCCGTCCGACCCTTCGGCGATGGCCTGCGCGAAAGCAGTGACGTGCCGCCGATTGATCTCCTGCGGCCTGCTCACGCCCGAGGCGGCAAGGAATTGCTCGTACCGGCTCAGGTCGCGGCGATAAGCGGCCAGCGTGTTGGCCGCAAGTCCCCGCTCCACGCCAACGTGCTGCAGATAGTCCACGACGGCGCGGGCCAGCTGCACGGAAGCCTGCGCTTCCCTGCTGCCGGCCTCCGTGCTCATGGTTCCCGCTGGCTCGGATGTGCCGGCCACGCGGCGTCGGCCGGTCGCAACGACGAGAAGTTATCGGCCCGGGCGGCAGCGGCGGCCAGTATGCCGACCACGGCGGACGGGTTGTGCAGTGACCCGTCCAGGACGGCGCGCACCGCGTCCTCAAGGGACACCCAGCGGAGCTGTATTTCGGCTTCCTCATCGGTGCGGTGGTGCCGCTGGTCAGCCGGAACATCGCTGAGGCCGCGGGCCAAATAGATGCGGATGGCCTCACTGGAGGAGCCGGGTGAGTTGAACAGGTCAGCAAGGACGTGCCACTGGTCAGCAACCAGGTCTGCTTCTTCGGCCAGTTCCCTGGCAGCGCCCACCACGAAGTCCTCGCCCTCCACATCCAGCAGACCGGCGGGAATTTCCCAGAGCATCATTTTGACGGGATGCCGGTACTGGCTCAGCAGCAGGACCTTGCCGTCGTCGTCCATAACAAGAATGGCGACGGCTCCGGGGTGGTCGATGTAATCGCGGGTCAGCGCGTCGCCCCCGGGGTGCAGTTCAAAGGTGTCGCTGACGACGTCCCAGATCCGTCCCTCGTAGACCCGCTCAGTGGCCAGCAGCCGCCGTCGGCTTTCGTAATCGGTGACGGCGTCGACGACTTCCGCCAGCCCGCCCTCTGATTGCGGTGCGGCTACCGGCGCCGGTGCGTCGTTGTCCGGTTCCTGCCCATCGTCCATGGCCATGGTCCTAGACCTCGAGCAGCCGGGTGGAGCGCTGGCGTTCCAGGGCCGCGGACACGAGGCCGGCGAACAGCGGGTGGGGCCGGGTGGGGCGGGAGCTGAGCTCCGGGTGCGCCTGCGTGGCCACGTAATACGGGTGAACGTCCTTGGGCAGCTCGACGAATTCCACGAGCTTTCCGTCCGGTGACGTGCCGGAGAACACCAGCCCGGCGTCGGCGATCTGCGCGCGGTACTTGTTGTTCACCTCATAGCGGTGGCGGTGGCGTTCCTGCACGGTGGTCGTTCCGTAGGTGTCGGCAATGACCGACCCTTCGTCCAGTTTCGCTTCGTAGAGGCCCAGGCGCATGGTTCCGCCGAGGTCGCCACGGCCTTCAACGAATTCCAGCTGCTCTTCCATGGTGGCGATGACCGGGAACCGGGAGTCCGGCTCGAACTCGCTGGAGGATGCGCCCTCAAGCCCGACGACGTTGCGGGCGTATTCGATGACCATGCACTGCAGGCCAAGGCACAGTCCCAGTACCGGAAGCTGGCCTTCGCGGGCGAACTTCAGCGCGCCGAGCTTTCCTTCGAGTCCACGAATACCGAAGCCGCCCGGCACGCAAATGGCGTCGACGCCGTCGAGCGCCTTTGCTGCGCCCTCGGGGGTGGAGCACTCGTCGGAGGGGACCCAGCGGATCTTGACCTTGGCGTTGTTCGCGAAGCCGCCGGCGCGCAGGGCCTCAGTGACGGAGAGGTAGGCATCCGGCAGGTCGATGTACTTTCCGACCAACGCGACCTCAACCTCGTGGGCCGGGTGGTGGACGGCCTCCAACAGGGCGTCCCACTTGGTCCAGTCGACATCCTTGAACGCCAGGTTCAGGGCCCGCACGATGTAGCTGTCCAGGCCCTGCGAGTGCAGGGTCTTGGGAATGTCGTAGATGCTCGGGGCGTCGGGGCAGCCGATGACGGCGTCAACATCGACGTCGCAGGCGCGGCCGATTTTCTCCCGCATGGAGTCGGCCAGCGGCCGGTCGGAGCGGAGCACGATGGCGTCCGGCTGGATGCCCAGGGAGCGCAGGGCGGCCACGGAGTGCTGCGTGGGCTTGGTTTTGAGTTCTTGGGAGGGGCCGATGTACGGGACCAGGGAGACGTGGAGGAAGAACACGTTGCTGCGGCCGATGTCCTGGCGGACCTGGCGGGCTGATTCGAGGAAGGGCTGCGACTCGATGTCGCCGACGGTGCCGCCGATCTCGGTGATGATGACGTCGGGAGCCTTTTTGCCCTCGGCCGGCAGCCGCATCCGGCGCTTGATCTCATCGGTAATGTGCGGGATGACCTGAACCGTGTCGCCCAGGTACTCACCGCGGCGTTCCTTGGCGATCACGGTCGAGTAGACCTGCCCGGTGGTGACGTTGGCCGAGCCTTCGAGGTTCTCGTCAAGGAACCGCTCGTAGTGGCCGATGTCCAGGTCGGTTTCGGCGCCGTCATCAGTGACGAACACCTCACCGTGCTGGAAGGGATTCATGGTCCCCGGATCCACATTGAGATAGGGATCGAGTTTCTGCATGGTCACTGACAGGCCGCGCGCCCGGAGCAGGTGGCCGAGGCTGGAGGCCGTCAGTCCCTTTCCCAGGGAGGACGCCACGCCGCCGGTGACGAAGATGTGTTTGGTCGTCTCAGACGAGCCACTGAACCGGGAATTTGATCGCTGCACCACGGAATTCGAGCCTAGCACCTTTCTCGATCAGGTATTCCCCGCCCGACCCCCTTCTGTTTATCGACCCCGTCGGTTGATCGAGCCTGTCCGTTGATCGAGCCTGTCGAGATCCGGACGGCTTTGATCGACCCCGTCCGTTGATCGAGCCTGTCGAGATCCAGCCCGCTCGTTGATCGAGCCTGTCGAGATCCAGCCCGCTCGTTGATCGAGCCTGTCGAGATCCAGCCCGTTCGTTGATCGAGCTTGTCGAGATCAGAGCCGTCGATTCAGGCGCGGGTCTCGACAAGCTCGACCACCGCAGCGAGATCCGGGCCATAGGTCTCGACAAGCTCGACCAGCGGGTCGGGACCCCAGGCGCGGGTCTCGACAAGCTCGACCAGCGGGTCTCGACAAGCTCGACCACCGAAGCTCGATCCCGGGGGGACGGTGGTCGACGGTTAGGGTGTGCGGGCGTCTTGGAGCAGTTCCTGGGCGTGCGCCTGGGCGGTGGCGGAGTCTTCCTGCCCGGCCAGCATGCGTGCGAGCTCGCGGACCCGTTCGGACTCCCCGAGCAGGGAAACGTCGCTGGAGGTAAACCCTGTACCGGACGTTTTTGTGACCCGGATGTGCTGATCCGCGAACGCGGCGACCTGCGGCAGGTGGGTCACCACGAGCACCTGGACATGGCGGGCCAACATGGCCAGACGCCGACCAATTTCGACGGCGGCCTTGCCACCCACACCGGCGTCCACCTCATCGAAGACGAACGTGGGGACCGGATC
>JAODMR010000002.1 GCA_025465475.1 Micrococcaceae bacterium | reverse complement strand
CGGACGGTGCACCCATCCGTGCGTTGACCCCGGCCCAATTCGTGGAATTCCGGACCAGCATGGCGGCGAAAGTCGCTGCTCCGCACAAGACCAACCCCGGCAGCCGACAGGTCCTCCTCGACTTGGAGGATTTCATGATTGCTACCGGGGTCCGGCCCAATGAGGCGTTGGCCATCAGGTGGTCGGACGTCGACCTTGAGGCAGGTGTGGTCGAGATCAACGGCACCGTGTACCGGAAGAAGCTGGCGGACGGGGGAGGGCTGCACATCCAGCCACACACCAAGGGCAGGGACGACCGGAAGCTGGCCCTGCCCGGGTTCTGCCTGGCCATGCTGGAGCGGCGCCGCGAAGAAGGTTCAGGGGAGGTGGTGTTCGCGTCCGCGGCCGGCACCATCATGGATCCTGACACTTACAGAGGCCGCCGGCGGGAACTCCTGCAGGGCACCGGCTTCGAATGGGTCACCCCGAAGATCGCGAGGAAGGCCGTAGCGACGCTCATCAGCGAGCAGATGGGCTCCGCGGCCGCAGCGAAACAGTTGGGCCACGCGAGCGATGCCGTGACCAAGAAGCACTACATCTTCACGGAACGGGCAACCATCGATCACTCCAACATCCTTGAAGCCTTCGGGTTTTCAAAACCTACAGTAAACCTACAGTCGGCCGACCACGACGAGAAAAACACCCTCAATTCCCGCGGGAACTGAGGGTGGAAGTGCCCCGGACAGGAATCGAACCTGCGACCAAGAGATTAGAAGGCTCCTGCTCTATCCGCTGAGCTACCGAGGCTTTGGCTTCAGTGGTGAAACCTCGTCCAAAATATCAGGTTCACCGTCGCCGGCGCTCCTGCACAGGGTGCGCACCACCGCGGGAAGACCACAGCCGGCCGTTTTCCCCTGCCGGTGGGCTAGCCGCTGCGGTTGGCTGATCCTACGCATTCGGAACCGCGAAGGCGGTGCGAAGGGAACGAAGGGGAATGACATGGCAGACATCATCACGGTTCGGGGATTTGTGGCAACGGAGGTACGCGTGTTCACTACCAACTCCGGCTTGCCGATGGCGAGCTTTCGGTTGGCATCGACGGACCGCAAGCTGGACCGCGAAACCCACAAGTGGGTGGACGCGGAAACCAATTGGTACAACGTGACGGCTTTTCGTCATCTGGCCCAGAATCTGGCCTGCAGCGTGAACAAGGGCGATCCAGTGG
This sequence comes from Micrococcaceae bacterium, assembly GCA_025465475.1. GTDB lineage: Bacteria > Actinomycetota > Actinomycetes > Actinomycetales > Micrococcaceae > Arthrobacter_M. The sequence goes on along the minus strand of JAODMR010000002.1, from coordinate 44,089 downwards.
TGGTGAGCGGACGGCTCAGACTGCGGCAATGGAGCACCGAGGATGGCAAATCAGGAACGTCACCGGATATTGACGCGGACGTCGTCGGCCACGACCTCGGTTGGGGCACTGCCCGGTTCCAGCGCCCTGTCCAGCCACGGCACGAGACCTCCGATGCGCGCCATGACGACGCCGGGCAAGGCGGCAGCGACGACGGTGCCGATGGTGGGGACGGGGCAGACCGGGAGGCCAACGGACCCGAGGATGAGGCCTACCATGACACCGACGACGGGGAATTGGTTGACACGGCAACCGGGGAACTGCTGAGTGCCAGGTAGCCCTGTTGCGCAGGCGTAGCACGCCGAGGACCTGCCCGTCGTTCCCGAGCGGAGGAATGAGAGTTCGGAAACGGGCCGCGCAGCACGGGCTTGCGGCCAACGGTCAATGTGAGTTATCACCCGACACCCACTAGCCTTGAAGTATGGCGGAATTTATCTACACAATGACCAAGGCCCGCAAGGCTGTTGGCGACAAAGTTATCCTCGACGACGTAAGCATGTCCTTCTTCCCGGGCGCGAAGATTGGCGTTGTGGGTCCGAATGGTGCCGGTAAATCCAACATTTTGAAAATCATGGCTGGCCTGGACACGCCCTCCAACGGTGAGGCGGGACTCAGCCCCGGCTACAGCGTCGGCATCCTGCTCCAGGAGCCGCCCCTGAACGAAACCAAGACCGTCCTCGGTAACGTCCAAGAGGGTGTTGGCGAGATCTACGGAAAAATCCAACGCTTCAACGAGATCTCCGAGGAAATGGCCAGCCCGGACGCTGACTACGACAAGCTCCTCGAAGAAATGGGGCAGCTGCAGGAGGCGATTGACGCGGCCGATGCCTGGGACCTCGACTCCCAGCTGGAACAGGCGATGGATGCCCTCCGCTGCCCGCCCGGCGACGCCGACGTCACAGTCCTGTCCGGTGGAGAGCGTCGCCGTGTGGCGCTGTGCAAATTGCTGCTGCAGAAGCCTGACCTGCTGCTGCTGGACGAACCGACCAACCACCTGGACGCCGAAAGCGTGCTGTGGCTGGAACAGCACCTGTCCAGCTACGCCGGCGCCGTACTGGCCGTCACCCACGACCGGTACTTCCTGGACCACGTCGCTGAATGGATCGCCGAGGTTGACCGCGGCCACCTGTACCCGTACGAGGGCAACTACTCGACCTACCTGGAGAAGAAGCGCGCCCGCCTGGAAGTGCAGGGCAAGAAGGACGCCAAGCTCTCCAAGCGCTTGTCGGAGGAGCTCGAATGGGTTCGGTCCAACGCCAAGGGCCGGCAGACCAAGTCCAAGGCCCGTCTTGCCCGCTACGAGGAAATGGCAGCCGAGGCGGACCGCACCCGCAAACTCGACTTCGAGGAAATTCAGATCCCACCGGGACCCCGGCTTGGCGGACTGGTCCTTGACGCCAAGGGCCTGCAGAAGGGTTTCGAGGACCGTACGCTCATCGACGGACTGTCCTTCTCCCTGCCGCGCAATGGCATCGTTGGCGTCATCGGGCCCAACGGTGTGGGTAAGACGACGTTGTTCAAGACGATCGTCGGTCTGGAACCCCTGGACGGGGGTGACCTCAAGGTCGGCGACTCGGTGAAGATTTCCTACGCGGATCAGAGCCGTGGGGGAATCGATCCCAACAAGACGCTGTGGGAAGTCGTGTCCGACGGGCTGGACTACATCCAGGTGGGCCAAGTGGAAATGCCCTCCCGTGCCTATGTGGCAGCTTTCGGATTCAAGGGGCCGGACCAGCAGAAGAAGGCAGGGGTTCTTTCCGGTGGCGAGCGGAATCGCCTGAACCTGGCGCTCACCCTGAAGCAGGGCGGAAACCTTCTCCTGCTCGATGAGCCCACCAACGACCTGGACGTTGAGACCCTGAGCAGCCTCGAAAATGCCCTGCTCGAGTTCCCCGGTTGCGCCGTCGTCGTTTCGCACGATAGGTGGTTCCTGGACCGGGTGGCCACGCACATCCTGGCCTATGAAGGCACCGAAGAGGACCCGGCCAACTGGTACTGGTTCGAAGGCAACTTCCAGTCCTACGAGGAAAACAAGGTCCAGCGTCTCGGTGCTGATGCGGCTCGCCCCCATCGCGTCACGCACCGTCGCCTCACCCGCGACTAGGGCACAAAGAACAGGTGGTCGGCCCTTGCGGGCCGGCCACCTGTTCTTGTCTGTCTCGTGCCCTACTGGCCGGCGAGCTGCTCCTGCGGAATCCGGATCATGCCCTCTTGGGCCACCGAGGCCACCAGTTGGCCGGAACGATTGAAGATCTTGCCCGTGTTGAGCCCCCTGGCTCCAGACGCGCTGGGCGATTCGGTCACATACAGCAGCCACTCGTCCACCTTGACCGGGCGGTGCCACCACATGGCATGGTCCAGGCTCGCGATGCTTAGCCCACGAGTGATCCAGCTGATGCCGTGGGGCCGCAGCGACGGCTCCAGCAGGGTGTAGTCGCTGGCGTATGCCAGGGCTGCGCGGTGCAGGTTTGGGTCCTCCGGCATCGCGCCGACCGTCTTGATCCACACCGCCTGGTGCGCCACCTGCTCGCCTTCGACCTGCAGGTAGATGGCGCCGTCCACATGCCGGATGTCGAAAGGGCGTTCCGTTGCCCATGACCGGGCCACCGGGTGATCGAAACCGTCCAGCAACTCCGCCGCGCTGGGCAGACTCTCCGGGTCTGGCATGCCTTCGGGCATCCGGCTCTGGTGCTCGATGCCGGCATCCGCAACCTGGAACGACGCGATCATCGACAGGATGGGAACGCCGTTTTGGTAGGCGTGGGTCCGGCGGGCTGAAAACGATCGTCCGTCCCGCAGTCGCTGCACGCCGAACGTGATGGGCTGATTGGCGTCGCCCGGGCGCAGAAAGTAGCCGTGCATGGAGTGGACCGGCCGGTCAGAGTCCACGGTCCGGATCGCGGCGATCAGTGACTGCGCCAGCACCTGGCCGCCGAACACCCGCTGAGCGGGTTGACGCTGCGAGATGCCCACGAAAATCTCCTCATCGGTGTGCGCGCCGGCGGCATCGCTGAGGTCCAGCACGGCAAGCAGGGATTCCATGGGGGAGGAAGGCGTGGGGATTTCAGTCATGCCAGAACTCTATGTGCCAGTTGGAAAGCCTTCCAAGAATGGTGGTCCGGGCCACGATTCGCCGCCGCCCGGTCGCTTTGCAAGAATGGACAGATGGCCTCGGTAATCCAGATTCCCTTGCAGATCCGATTCGGCGACATCGACTCCTACGGCCATGTGAACAACGTGACCTACCTGCAGTATCTGGAGGACGCGCGCGTGCAGTTGACGCACACGCCTCTGGGCCAGGCGGCAGGGGCCGGAGCCGGGCCGGAGCAGACCTTTCATGATCTGGTGGGGCCCGACCTGTTCACCCTGGTGGGTCGCCACGAAATTGAGTACCTCGCACCGCTGGTGTTCCGTCCGGAGCCGGTCTACGTCAACATCTGGGTGACCCAGCTTGGCGGGTCCAGTTTCGAGTTTGGTTACACCGTGACTGAAAAGGATGGATCCGTCGTTTATGCCCAGGCCAGTTCATCCATGGTTCTGGTGTCACGGAGCACGGGACGGCCGGTCCGGTTGGACGGTCCACAACGCCACGCCCTGGAAACCTGGCTTGGGGAGAACGTGCCGTTCCGCCGTCGTCCCGCTTCTGCCCGCCCCGCTGCGGTCGCTGCAGCCATCACATCCTAGGATTCCTCCCATGACCACCTCCACGCTTCAGCAGTTCCTCCGCCTCGCCGATCCGGGTACTGCCGCTGACCTGCGGACTTACGTCACCAGGGCGCGGACGGCCGACGACGGCGCTATCCGGCTCTCAGCGCACGGCACGGTGCTGGCTGCCTACGTGGCCGTTCTTCGGCCCAAACTGCTTGGTGAAGGGACGCCGACAGTATTGGGACTGCGCACCATGGCACTTTCCGAAGCGGCCGACGTCGATGTCACCGTTCCGCTGTCCGCCGTCGCCGACCGATTGGCCAGGATGGGCACCGACGGCGTTGAGCTATCCGTTCCGCCGGTGACCGTGAACGAGTCGTGGGCAGGAATCACCGCCCCGCGTGGCGGCTGGGAGCGAGTACGGGACCTCACCAGCGACACCCTGATCACCGCGGCGAAGAACGGCATGCGGGAGGTGGCCCAGATTCTTCCGGTCAATCCCGGTGCATTGATCGTTAACAACGCCCGTGCCGCCGTGTGGGGCCGGGCCATGGAGGACACGGCCCCCGAACTGCCCGCCGGCGCCGCCTTCGCCGCGTACACGCTGGGGTTTGCCGCGCCCGGTGAGCAGGCTGCGGTGTTCCGTTCGCACCGCTGGCTGCGCCTGAGCAGCGACCGCGGCCATGTGCTGATCAAGCCGGCGGCCACACTGCTCTGATCAGCAACCGAGACCCCGCCGCTGCTGCAAAGTGCGGAAGGACCTAATCGGGCCTAAGCGGAGTTGACCATGGAATGCGCTGCCCGCTCCAGGTAATCCCACAGGGTGCCCTCGTGCAGGGGCGAAAGCTGCAGGGCGTCGACGGCGGTCCTCATGTGCAGCAGCCAACGGTCGCGGGCCTCCGGCGTCACAGCGAACGGAGCGTGCCGCATGCGCAGGCGGGGATGGCCGCGCTGTTCCAAGTACGTCCGGGGCCCGCCCCAGTATTGCTCCAGAAACAGCAGCATCCGCTGCTCGGCGGGGCCCAGGTCCTCCTCCGGGTACATGGGGCGCAGCACGTCATCCTCGGCGATGCCCTGGTAAAAAATGTGCACCAGCCGGGCGAACGTTTCGTGCCCGCCGACGGCGTCGTAAAAGCTGTCCGTGTAGTCCGGCTGGTCTAAGCGGGGACCGGCCGGAATCAGCTGCGCGAGTGGTTGTCCGAAACGCGAGGGGATCGGAATCCCCGCCGGAGAGCCACCCGGGGCAGGAACGTCGGAGACGCCACCGGGCTGTGGCTTGTCGCTGCTCATCATTCGCCTGCCTTCTGCTGGATCGGACGTTCCCGGGTCGAGGGGTGCGGATCATTCGCGGCTCCGGTCCCGGCCGCTGCCGGGCTGGCACCTGCCCGCATCCCGACACCGGTTCCGGCGGGAACGGTCGCCGGAATCTGGGCGGCTTCGGGGGCCGGATTATCCTCTTCCATGGGGGCAACGTAATCACCCTGCGAGCGATTCCCCACTCGTAGGATTTCGCCGTTGCGCAGATACCAGATGGCGCCGTCGTCGGACCGGATGCGCGTGATGCGCAGGCCGACGGACTCCACGATGCCCACCACTTCGCTGGTCTCGATGACGTCACCGATGCCGTACTGGTCTTCAAGCGTGATGAAGATCCCCGCCAGGAAGTCCCGGATCAGCTGCTGGCAGCCGAAACCGATGGCGACACCGAGGATTCCCACGCTGGTCAGCAAGGGTGCGATATCTACGCCCAACTGCTTGAGGACGTAGATGATGACGATCACGGCCACCACGACGGTAACTACGGAATTCAGCAGGGAGCCGATGGTTTCCGCACGCTGCACCCGCCGCTGGCTGTCCAGGTTCCGCAGGACGGGGTGGGCCCATTTGAAGCCGTGCCGCAGGATGGAGTAACCGCTGCCGACCCTGGTCACAATGCGGGAAATGATGAACCGCAGGACTGCCCACACCAGCAGGCCGACCAGGATCACCAAACCGGATTCCGCCAGCCTGGGCCACAGTTCATCCCAATTAAACCTCACGAAAACGGCGCCCTTCCTTACTTCCCAATTCTGTCCCCATCAACCCTAGCCCCGGGAGGCTACGGCTGGCGCATCTGAACCGGGCCTGGGTCAGCCGGGCGTGACCGTTGGCTCGTGCAGGACCGGAAAGTTGACGCTGCGGGCAATGAAGCACTTGGCGGCCGCCTCGCCGTGCAGTTCTGCCGCCAGGGTGGCCGTGGCAGGATCCGCGACGGTCAGCCGGGGCCGTAACGTCACCGAGGTGAACTGGCCGCTGCCATCCCTGTTAAGGACCAGGGTTCCGACGGCGGTATCGGCGTAGCTGGTGACGCTGACCCCGTGCAGCACGGCGACGTGCAGATAGGACAACATGTGGCACTGGGACAGCGCCGTGAGCAGGAGCTGTTCCGGGTTCCACCGATCCCGGTCGCCATGAAACGTCGGGTCGGCCGAACCCAGCAGGGCTGGCAGGCCGGCTGCGGTCACCTCGTGGTCGCGCCCGTAGGACCGGTAACCGGAGGTACCCGTCCCCTTGTTACCGGTCCAATTCACCGTGACTTTATACGAATGCTCGATGATCGACATGCCTCCCATTAAAGCCCCCTCGATGATCGACCCCGTCGAGATCGAGCGGTGATCGACCCCGTCGCGTTGATCGAGCTTGTCGAGATCCGGACGGCGATCGAGCCTGTCGCGTTGATCGAGCTTGTCGAGATCGGGCCGGGGTCTCGACAAGCTCGACCACCGGGCGGGGGTCTCGACAGGCTCGACCACCGGGCGGGGGTCTCGACAGGCTCGACCACCGGGCTCGACCACCGGCGGGCCGACCGGCGGGGGAGGGGTTAGCGGTCCGCGGCGCGGGCCTTGAGTGCACGCACGATGCCGTCCCGGCTTTCCAACACCAACCGGCGCAGCGCGGGCGTCTCGCTGTCCAGGTCGGCCAGGAAGGCGTCCGTGGCGTCAAGGGTGGCCTGGGAAACCAGCTGTGCGGGGAACAGACCAACGACGATCTGCTGGCTGATTTCGTGCGACTTGCTGGCCCACACCTTTCGTATGGACGAGAAGTACTGGTCGGCAAAAGGTTCAAGCAGGGCCGTGTCGTTGACGCGCGTGAACCCGGCGATCGCCGCACGCTGGGCCGCGTTGGGCATGTCCCCGGAGACGACGACGGCGTCCCAGGTCGCCTGCTTGGCTTCCACGGTGGGGATCGCCGCCCGTGCCCCCGCGGCTGCGAGCTGGCCGGTCTGGGTGTTGTCGCGCTCCAGTTCCGCGTTGATGTCTTCGGCTGCTAGGCGGCCCCCGGCGACCAATGAGGTGAGCAGTTCCCAGCGCAGGTCCTGGTCCATGCTGAGTTCGGGAAGCGTGGTGCTTCCCTCCAGCAGTCCGGCGACGGTGTCCAACTGGGTCTCGGTGCGCGCCAGGCCGGCGTAGGCCTTGACGAACTGGAGCTGGGAGTCGGAGCCCGGCTCCGCCGCCTGGCTCAGGGACCACAGCGTGTCGCCGGCGGAGACCGTCAGTTCGGCGGCATGCTCCGGCGCCACGTAGAACGTCAGCGTGGTGACCAGCTGCCGCAGCAGCACCGTGACCACGGTGGAGTCGGACTCCGAACCGATGTTGGCCAGCACCAGTTCCACGTACTCCCTGGCCGGCGTCTCACCGTCGCGGGCGGCGTCCCAAGCTGAGGCCCAGACCAGCGTGCGGGGCAGTGACTCCGCGAAGTCCTTCAGATGCGCCTTGGCGGTAGCCAGCGATGCCGGATCCATCCGCACCTTTGCGTAGGCGAAGTCGTCGTCGTTGACCAGGATCAACGCCGGTTGCGGCTGGCCAACCAGGTCCGGCACCTCGGTCCGCTCCCCGTCGATGTCCAGCTCCACCCGGTGGTCCCGAACCAGTTTTCCGTCGTCCTGAAGGTTGTAGAACCCGATCGCGGCCCGGTGCGGTCGGATGGTGGGAAAGTCCGCCACTGCCGACTGAAGCACCGCGAAGGAGGTGAGGACGCCGTCGTCGTCCACTGACAACTCCGGACGCAGGGTGTTCACGCCAGCCGTTTCGAGCCACAGCTGGGACCACTGCTGCAGGTCCCTGCCGCTGGAGGCCTCCAGCTCTCCGAGCAGGTCAACGAGTTCCGTGTTCTGCCAGGCGTGCTTGCTGAAGTAGCTGCGAACGCCCGCCATGAACTCCTCCTGGCCCACCCAGGCGACCAGCTGCCGGAGCACGGAGGCGCCCTTTGCATAAGTGATGCCATCGAAGTTCACCAGCACGTCCTCCAGATCACGGATCTCCGCAACGATGGGATGCGTGGTGGGCAGCTGGTCCTGCCGGTAAGCCCACGACTTCTCCAGCGAGGCAAAGGTTGTCCATGCGCCGGTGTAGCGGGTGTTTTCGGCCGCGGCCAGGGTTGACATGAACTCGGCGAAGGACTCGTTCAGCCACAGGTCGTTCCACCAGCGCATCGTGACCAGGTCCCCAAACCACATGTGGGCCAGCTCGTGCAGGATGGTGATCGCACGCCGCTCAACCGTCGCTTCGGTGACTTTCGAGCGGAAGACGTAGCTTTCCAGGAACGTCACGGCCCCGGCGTTTTCCATGGCTCCTGCATTGAACTCGGGGACGAACAGCTGGTCGTACTTTGCGAACGGGTACGGCGTGCCGAACTGCGCCTCAAAGAATTCAAAACCCTGCCGCGTCAGTTCAAACACGTTCTCCGCGTCCATGTATTGCATCAGGGACCGGCGGGCAAAAACGCCCAGCGGGATGACACGTCCGTCGGAACTGGTCAGTTCACTGCGGACCGACTGGTAGGGGCCGGCAATCAGGGCGGTGACATAGGAGGCCAGCACGGGCGTCGGTTCAAAGTGCCAGGTGCTGCGGGGACCGCCGTCGGCGTCCGGTCCGGCGTCCACCGGGTCAGGGGTCGGGGAGTTGGAGATGACGTCCCAGTGCGCCGGGGCTGTGATGTGGAACGTGAAGGGCGCCTTCAGGTCGGGCTGTTCAAAGACCGCGAACATCCTGCGGCTGTCGGGAACCTCGAACTGGCTGTACAGGTAGACCTCGTCGTCCACCGGGTCGACGAAGCGGTGCAGGCCCTCGCCGGTGTTCATGTAAAGCGCGTCGGCACGGACCGTGAGGACGTTGTGTTCGGCCAGATCCGGCAGGTGGATGCGGGAACCGTTGGAGACCTCGGCGGGGTCCAGTGCGACGCCGTTGAGGGTCACCTCGTGCACGGTGTCGGTGATGGCGTCAATGAAGCTGGAAGCACCGGCGCTTGCGCGAAAGGTTACGACGGTGGTGGAGGAGAAGGTTCGGGGCCCCTCGGTCAGGTCCAGGGATATGTCGTAGGACTCAACGGAGAGCAGTGCCGCCCGCTCCTGCGCTTCGGCCCTGGTAATGTTCCGGTCTGCCGATTTTGTCGCTGCCATACTGGTGCCTCCGAGGAGTTTGCGGATGGGAATGCCGCCGGCCATGGCCCTACGACAATGTGAAACCATTCTTTCACTTGCCGGGAGGGAATGGCACTTCCGTCCGTGCCCCGGCGGCCCGCCGCGTTCTAGGCTGGAAGCATGAGCACAGGCAACGACCACATTGACGTCCGCGCGCTGCGCTTCGCCATCGGGTTCCCTGTGCTGCTGGCCGCCCTGTTCGCGGTCTCAGGCCTGTTGCTGCGGAACGACGTCCGTCTGGGCGTGGTGCTGCCCTGGGGCGGGGACGCGCTCCCTATCGGCGGTTACCTGGCCGTGGCTGCGGTTCTCATCGCCGTCGTGGGAACAGGAATAGGCACCCAGGCCGCACGGACCCGCTTACCGGCCGCTCTTCGCCGGGTGCTGTTGGCCGGTGCAACAGGTGTCGCCTTGCTGCTGACGACGCTCTTTGCCTCCGACTTGGTGGGTCAGGCGGGCAGATCGGACACTCCTCGGGTGCAGTTCGACTCCATCGTGCTGGCAATGGGCAGCGGAGCCTCGCTGGCTTTGGCTGTCGTCCTGGGATTCGCGTTCAAGCCCGACGAACAATGGACCCGGCGCGACGAGGAGGCCCTGCAGTACGAACTGGACCCCGATCTTGCCCGGGACCGGCAAGCCTACTGGCTGCACCCCCGCAGTTCCGTGGTCATCATGATCCTGCTGGCCGGCGTATTTCCCGGAGCCCTGCTGGCGCTGTTGCAGCCCTGGTTGGGACTCCTCTTGCCGGTGCTCGCCGTGCTGATTCTGTTGTTCCTCAGCGCCCGGGTGGAGGCTGACCGCAGTGGCGTTGTGGTCCGCATCGCTGGAGCAGTGCCTGTGCTGCGGTTGCGGGCACTGGCGATCGAGGCAGCCGCTCCGACGGTTGTTACTGCTGCCAGGTATGGCGGATGGGGTTACCGGCGCCGCGCCGGATCCGCCTCCTACCTTGCTGCGAGCGGGCCCGCCGTCGCCGTGCGCCTGAGCGACGGGGGAGGGGCTGTCCTCGGGGCGCCCGATGCGGAAACTGCTGACAATCTGGCTGCGTTGCTCAATCGGCGGGCTGGGCGGGACCCCAACAACGGCGGTCAGCGGCCGAACTTGTAGGCTGGAAGCCACGTCCCCAAACTCCCGATTGGAATCCCATGAGCCGCACCCGAGTCCACCTCGCCACCGACCACGCAGGCATGGAACTGAGCGCACACCTGATGAAGCATCTCAGCGCCCTGGGCTACGACATGGTGGACCACGGACCGCTCAGCTACGACGCCGAGGACGATTACCCGGCGTTCTGCATCCGCGCGGCGCTGGCCGTCGTCGCGGACCAGGCCAACGGCATTCCGGCCCTTGGTATCGTTTTGGGCGGTTCCGGCAATGGGGAGCAGATCGCCGCCAACAAGGTGCGCGGCATCCGGGCAGCTCTCGCCTGGAACTTGGACACCGCCCGGCTGGCCCGCCAGCACAATGACGCCAATGTGGTGGCCGTGGGCGGACGGCAGCACTCCGTGGAGGAAGCCACAGCCCTGATCGAGGCGTTCCTGGCCGAGCCGTTCAGCAACGCCGAACGCCACTCCCGCCGCATCGCCAAGATCGCGCTGTACGAGCGCACCGGCGAAGTCGCGGACTAACCGGTGCCGGAGGGACATTCGGTCACCCGGCTCGCGCGTCAGTTCCGGGACGTCTTCCTGGGCAAGCGGCTGCAGGTCAGCAGCCCGCAGGGCCGGTTCTCCGCCGGAGCGGCCAGGATCGACGGCGAAACGCTGGTCGGCGCGCGGGCGCACGGGAAGCAGATGTTCCTCGAATTCTCCAACGACCTGGTGCTGCGCGTGCATCTGGGCCTGTACGGGGCGTGGAGCTTCGGCGGAAACGAATCGTTCACCGGCGCCTCCAGCATCGGTGCGCCCCGGCGGATCGGCGAACGGGAAGCAGCTGGGGGAAACGGCGTCTCCGATGCCGTCTATACCGGGCCACCACCGCCGGTGGGGGCTGTCCGGGTGCGGCTCGTATCGGACTCCGGCTGGGCCGACCTGCGCGGGCCCACGGCATGCGAGGTGATCACCGCGGCGGAAGCCGCTGCCGCCGTCGGCGGGCTGGGCCCGGACCCGCTGCATGCCCGGCCAGCGGACCAGGCGGAATTTCTTCGACGCATCGGGGCGAGCAGCTCGCCCATAGCCACCCTGCTCATGAAACAGGAGGTGTTGGCCGGCGTCGGAAATGTGTATCGGGCGGAGGCACTCTTCCGGCAGCGGCTGAATCCGCTGCTGCCCGGCAGCCGATTGGACCCCGGCCGGGCCGCTGCTCTCTGGCAGGACATCGCGAAGATCATGCTGGACGGCGTGCATGAGGGCCGGATTGTCACTACGCTGCCGGAGGACCGCGACGACGACGCAGTGCCGGTGCCGCAAACGGAGGCACACTACGTCTACAAGCGGACGGGCCTGCCCTGCCGGATCTGCGGCACCGCCGTCGTGATGGCCGAACACGCTGGCCGGAAACTGTACTGGTGCCCTAACTGCCAGGCCGCCGACTAACAGCCAACAAAAAAAGCGCTCCGGCCGGGCCGGAACGCTGGAGAGGGGATGACGGGAATCGAACCCGCGTAATCAGTTTGGAAGACTGAGGCTTTACCATTAAGCTACATCCCCGAGCCGCAAGCCGCGGCGGGGCAACCATTCGATACTAGCAACAGCTTTTCCCGGCCCGCAAATCCGTGCCGGCGGGAGCGAATGTGCAACACCAGCCGTTACGCCGTAGACTAACCGGGCAACTACGGGGCGTAGCGTAGTGGCTAGCGCGCCTGCTTTGGGAGCAGGAGACCGCAGGTTCGAGTCCTGTCGCCCCGACTCAGCATTTCCGGACACCTTCGGGCCTGCTGATGCAGACCATTACCACTTGACTTTCAGGAGTAACACGCTGTGAAGAGCGCTGTCGAAAACCTCACCCCCACCCGGGTAAAGCTCAATGTCGAGGTTCCGTTCGAGGAATTGAAGCCGAGCATTGACGAGGCTTACAAGACGATTGCTACTCAGGTCCAGGTGCCCGGCTTCCGCAAGGGCAAGGTTCCCAACCAGCTGATCGATCAGCGCGTCGGCCGCGGCTACGTGCTGGAGACGGCCATCAATGAGGGCCTGAACAACTGGTACCAGAGCGCCGTCCAGGAAACGGGCATCCACCCGCTGAGCCGTCCCGAGGTTGAGATCACTGAGGTTCCCGACCCGGCCGCCACCGACGGTGAGCTGAAGTTCCACGTCGAGGTGGACGTCCGCCCCGAAATCGAGTTGCCTGACTACAGCGGCATTGAGGTTGAGGTGGAAGCCGCCGAAACCAGCGACGAAGACGTCGACAAGGCCCTGGACGAACTGCGTGGCCGCTTCGGTACCCTCAAGCCGGTTGACCGTCCCGCCGCCGATGGCGACTTCCTCACCATCGACATCAGCGCCAAGATCGACGGCGAAGAGGTCGACTCCGCTGCGGGCCTGTCCTACCAGGTTGGCGCCGGCACCATGCTTGAAGGCCTCGACGAGGCTGTCACCGGCCTGAGCGCCGATGAGGAAACCATCTTCAACGCCCCGCTGAACGGCGGCCCGCACGCCGGCGAAGCAGCCCAGGTGACCGTCGTCGTGAAGTCCGTCAAGGAGCGCGAACTCCCCGAGGCAGACGACGACTTCGCGCAGCTTGCCAGCGAGTTCGACACCCTCAGCGAACTGCGGGAGGACCTCACCAAGCAGGCAGCGCAGACCAAGACCGTTGACCAGGGCGTCGAAGCCCGTGACAAGGTGTTGGACAAGCTCGTTGAACTGATCGAGGTTCCGGTTCCCGACTCCATCATTGAAGAGCAGCTGGAGCAGCACTTCAACAGTGAAACGGCACACGCCAGCGGCGAGGACCACGACACCGAAGAGCACCGCGCCGAGGTCAAGGCCAACACCCACCGCGCCTTCCAGAACGAGGTCATCCTGGACGCCGTTGCTGAGAAGGAAGAAATCGCTGTCAGCCAGAACGAGCTGATCGAATACATCGTCTCCTCCGCCGGCCAGTACGGCATGGAACCGAACCAGTTCGCCCAGATGCTCGACTCCAGCGGCCAGGTCCCGATGATCGTCTCCGAGGTCCGTCGCCGCAAGGCGCTGGCCGCGGTGCTGGCCCAGGCCAAGGTCACCGACACCAAGGGTGCCCCCGTGGACCTGAGCGACTTCGTCCGCGCGGGCGACGCTGAGGACACGGAGAGCGTCGACGAGCCGATCGAGGGCGACGTGGTGGAGGCCGACGAGGCCACCGCCACCGAAACCCCCGCCGCCGACGATCCGGGCGCCGCCCGCTTCTAGGCCGTAACCGCCTGTCACCGAACGCCGCTGGTCCTCCGGGACCGGCGGCGTTTGGCGTTAATCCCCCGCTCCCGGCGTCGTGCGCCGTCAGCGAACAGCACTGTTTGGCGAAACAAATGGGCGGTCAAAACAGCTAGTGTCCAAGTAGGAAAGATCAGTGAGACGAAGCTTTCCAGAGCCGCTGTCAGGCAAGAAACGACGGCGGTGGAAGGTTCCGAAACGAGAGGCACATCCACGATGGAACAGCACACGACCCCCATGATGGCGACCGTTGACCCGGCCAGCCGCGACGACTACATCTACAACCGGCTGCTGAAGGAACGCATCATCTGGCTGGGCTCCGAGGTCCGGGACGAAAACGCCAATGCGATCTGCTCACAGCTGCTGCTGCTCTCCGCCGAGGACCCCAACAAGGACATCTACCTGTACATCAACTCACCCGGCGGCTCCGTCACCGCCGGCATGGCCATCTACGACACCATGCAGTTCATTCCCAATGACGTCGTCACCGTGGCGACCGGTCTGGCCGCATCGATGGGCCAGTTCCTGCTCTCCTCCGGGACCAAGGGCAAGCGCTACGCAACCCCCAACGCCCGCATCCTGATGCACCAGCCTTCCGGCGGCATCGGCGGAACGGCGTCGGACATCAAGATCCAGGCCGAGCTGATCCTGCACATGAAGAAGGTCATGGCTGAGCTGACGGCAGACCAGACCGGGCAGACGGTGGAGAAGATCCTCAAGGATAACGACCGCGACAAGTGGTTCACGGCAAAGGAAGCCTTGGAATACGGCTTCTTTGACAAGATCAGCGCCCACGCCGGCTCCGTTGCCGGTGGCGGCGGAACCAACGCATCTTAAACCGGCGGACACGAAACTCCAGGAGTAAGAACCCCATGAACTACAACTTTGGCAGCACCGCCGGCAACCTTCCCACAAGCCGCTACGTCCTTCCCCAGTTCGAAGAGCGCACCCCCTACGGCTTCAAGCGCCAGGACCCCTACACCCAGCTGTTTGAGGACCGCATCATCTTCCTGGGAGTCCAGGTCGACGACGCCTCCGCAGATGACATCATGGCGCAGTTGCTCGTGCTCGTGTCGACAGACCCGGACCGCGACATCACCCTCTACATCAACTCGCCGGGCGGGTCGTTCACGGCCATGACCGCGATCTACGACACCATGCAGTTCATCCGTCCCGAGGTGCAGACCGTGTGCCTGGGCCAGGCGGCCAGTGCTGCGGCTGTCCTGCTCGCGGCCGGTGCCCCCGGCAAGCGGCTGGCCCTGCCGAACGCCCGGGTGCTGATCCACCAGCCCGCGCTCTCCGGCGGCCAGGGTGGCCAGGCCTCGGACCTGGAGATCCAGGCAGCTGAGGTTATGCGGATGCGGACCTGGCTGGAGGACACGCTGGCCCAGCACTCCGGGCGCACCCCGGAGCAGCTGAACAACGACATTGAGCGGGACAAGATCCTCACGGCCCAGGACGCCAAGGATTACGGCCTGATTGACGAGGTTTTGGCGCCCCGCAAGATCAAGCCCCAGGCCCTCACGAAGTAACCCGGCGTTCCTCCGCCGCCTTCATGGTGGCGGAGGAACCGGGCCGCTCCGAACCCGGCTTCCGCCCCTTGTCAGTCTTTTGGCCTAGAGTGGAAGGTAGCCGCGCAGCAGCGGCTGGCGTTCAGGCCGCGGGCCAACCGGACGCAGGCGCGGCATTTCTGCAAAGCACGGAGGGAAATCCAGATGGCTCGGATAGGCGAGAGCGCTGATCTACTCAAGTGTTCCTTCTGTGGCAAGAGCCAGAAGCAGGTGCGCAAGCTCATCGCGGGACCGGGCGTTTACATCTGCGACGAATGCATTGAACTGTGCAACGAAATCATTGAAGAAGAACTTGCCGAAGTAGCCGATCTGGGCAGTTTCGAACTGCCCAAGCCGCGCGAGATCTTCGATTTTCTGCAGGAATACGTCATCGGCCAGGAGCCGGCCAAACGCTCCCTGGCGGTCGCCGTCTACAACCACTACAAACGCATCCAGGCCGGGCACAGCTCCAAGAGCGGGTCGCTGGCCGAGGGTGGCCTGCATGAGGATGTCGAGATTTCCAAGTCGAACATCCTGTTGATCGGGCCCACCGGCTGCGGCAAGACCTATCTGGCACAGACCCTGGCGCGACGGCTCAACGTGCCGTTCGCCGTCGCCGACGCGACAGCCCTGACAGAGGCCGGCTACGTGGGCGAGGACGTGGAAAACATCCTCCTCAAGCTCATCCAGGCCGCCGACTTCGACGTCAAGAAGGCCGAGCAGGGCATCATCTACATCGATGAGATCGACAAGATCTCCCGCAAGAGCGAAAATCCGTCCATCACCCGTGACGTCTCCGGTGAGGGCGTGCAGCAGGCGCTGCTGAAAATCCTCGAAGGTACCGTTGCCTCCGTGCCGCCCCAGGGCGGACGCAAGCACCCGCACCAGGAATTCATCCAGATCGACACCACCAACGTGCTCTTCATTGTGGCTGGCGCCTTCGCGGGGCTCGAAGAGATCATCGGCTCCCGGGCCGGCAAAAAGGGCATCGGCTTCGGCGCACCGCTCAGCGCGCTCAAGCGCGAAGAGGCCAGCTACGGCGACGTCATGCCGGAGGACCTGCTCAAATTTGGGCTGATCCCCGAATTCATTGGCCGGCTCCCCGTCATCACCACGGTTTCCCATCTCGACCGTCCCGCCCTGATCCAGATCCTCACCGAACCGAAGAACGCTCTGGTCAAGCAGTTCCAGAAGATGTTCGCGCTCGACGGCGTGGAGTTGGCTTTTGAGGATGACGCGCTGGAACGGATCGCTGAATTGGCCCTTGAGCGGGGGACCGGTGCCCGCGGACTGCGGGCCATCATCGAAGAAGTGCTGTTGCCCGTCATGTTCGACCTGCCCAGCAGGGAGGACATCGCCAGCGTCGTGATCACAGCAGACGTGGTCAACAGGAAGTCCGAGCCCCTGCTGATTCCGCACGAGGTCGTCGCGAAGCGTCGCAACAAGTCGGCCTGACGCAGGACGATATTGCCAGCCGGAACGAAGGGCGGTCGAGGGATGGGAATCCTTCGGCCGCCTTACTTGTTGGTAGTTATGGAAACCCCACTCACCGGCAGGAGCAATGCTGCCGCATCAGGAGGAACGCATGACTGAAACAGTTGCCAAGACGTCCAACAAAGCGGATTTCTGGTTTGACCCGATGTGCCCCTTTGCGTGGGTCACCTCACGGTGGATCGGCGAGGTCGAAAAGGTGCGCGACATTTCGGTGGACTGGCACGTGATGAGCTTGTCCGTCCTCAACGAGGGGCGTGATCTTCCCGAGGAGTACCAGGAGAGCATGAAGCGCGGCTGGGGACCGGTCCGGGTCATTACCGCAGCCAGTGAGCTGCACGGCCCGGACGTCGTCAAGCCGCTGTACGACGCCATGGGATCGCAGATCCACCATGAGGGCAATAAGGACTTTGCCGACGTGATCGCCAAGGCCCTGGCCGAGGTCGGCCTCCCGCCGGAACTGGCTGACCACGCCGGAACGGATAGCTACGACGCCCAGCTCCGCGCCAGCCACGAGGACGGCATTCGCCGGGTGGGCCAGGACGTGGGCACCCCTGTTGTCGCCTTCAACGGCACCGCATTTTTTGGGCCCGTCATCACCCGCATCCCCCGCGGCGAGGAAGCCGGCCGCCTGTGGGACGCAACGGTGCAGCTGGCCAGCTTCCCCTACTTCTTCGAGATCAAGCGCTCCCGCACCGAATCCCCCCAGTTCGACTGACCCCCGCACCCACCCGGTGATCGCGCCTGGCCGGTGATCGAGCCTGTCGAGATCCGGCCCCGTTGATCGAGCCTGTCGAGATCCGGCCCCGGTGATCGAGCCTGTCGAGATCCGGTGTGGTCTCGACAAGCTCGACCCACGGTCTCGACAAGCTCGACCCACGGCGGCCGGGGTCAGGCGGCGGGGGGTGCCAGTTCGACGTCGGAGACTGCCAGGAGTTCACCGTCGACGAGGCGGATCTCGCGGGCGTTTCCGGCCGCGCGAAGGTCACCCAGTCCCGCCCGCAGCTGGGCCAGCTGTCCGGCCGGGGCGGCGATCGTCGCAGACAACACCTCGGTGCGCTGTTTGACCTTCGCCTCGGACTTGGCCTTGCGAATGCCGCTGAGCGCAGCCCCGACCGTGGCAAGCATGCCGGTGTCGGCGCTGCCGGCGCCCCGCAACGACGTCGGCCACTGGGCCCGGTGCACGGAGCCGCTCCGCCACCAGGACCACACCTCTTCGGTCGCGAACGGAATGAACGGTGCGAAGAGGCGCAGCAGCGCGTCCAGTGTTGTGGCCAGCGTGGCCAGAACTGATGCCTGCTCCTCCTCGCCCGCGGCGCCATAGGCACGGTCCTTGATCAGCTCCACGTAGTCGTCCGTGAAGGACCAGAAGAAACTCTCGGTCAGCTGCAGGGCCCGCGCATGGTCGTATGACTCAAAAGCCTTCGTCGCTTGGTCGACGACGTCGGCCAGCTGGGCCAGCAGGGCGAGGTCAAGCGGGTTCGTGACGGCACCCCAGCTGGTCTGCCCGTCCTTGCCGGCCGCCAGCACCGAGGCCTCGGTGGCGCCCAGGTTCAGCACGAACTTGGAGGCGTTCAGCAGCTTGATGGCAAGCCGCCGACCGATCTTCATCTGTCCGATCTCGTAGGCGGTGTCCGCGCCCAGCTTGGCCGAAGCGGCCCAGTAGCGGACGGCGTCGGAGCCGAACTCCTCCAGCACATCCGTGGGCACGATGACGTTGCCCTTGGACTTGGACATCTTCTTCCGGTCCGGGTCCAGCACCCAGCCGGAAATGGCCGCATGCTTCCACGGTGCCGTGTCCTGCAGCGAGTCGGCGCGGACCATCGAGGAGAACAGCCAGGTCCGGATGATCTCGTGGGCCTGCGGGCGCACATCGAACGGGAACACCTTCGCGAACAGGTCCTCATCGCGGCTCCAGCCGCCCACCATCTGCGGTGTCAGGGACGACGTCGCCCAGGTGTCGAAGATGTCCGGATCCCCGGTGAAACCGCCGGGCACGTTGCGCTGGGATTCTTCGTAGCCGGGGGCTGGTTCAGCCGCCGGGTCCACCGGAAGCATCTCGTCCGTGGGCAACACCGGGTTGTCGTAAATGGGGTTCCCATCATCGTCCAAGGGGTACCAGACGGGAATCGGCACGCCAAAGAAGCGCTGTCGGGAGACCAGCCAGTCGCCGTTGAGTCCCTCCACCCAGTTGTCATAGCGCGAACGCATGAACGCCGGGTGGAACTCGACGTCCTTGCCGCGGGCCAACAGCCGCTCACGGCGCTCGGCGTCACGGCCGCCATTGCGGATGTACCACTGGCGGCTGGTGACAACCTCCAGCGGCTTGTCACCCTTCTCGTAAAAGTTGACCGGGTGGGTGATCGGCTTGGGCTCGCCGTCCAGGTCCCCGCTTTCGCGCAGCAGCGTCAGTGCCGCCTCCTTGGCGCTGAACGTCGTCTTGCCAGCCAGCGCGCGGTAGGCTTCGGCGCCGTCGGCGGGGATCCACTCAGGAACCTCGGAAAGGATCCGCCCGTCGCGGCCCACGATGGGGCGGGTGGGCAACTGCAGTTCCCGCCACCAGGTGACGTCGGTGAGGTCTCCGAAGGTGCAGACCATGACCAGGCCCGAACCCTTGTCCGGCTTCGCCAGGGGGTGGGCTTTCACCTCAACTTCGACGCCGAACAGCGGTGAGGTGACGGTGGTGCCGAACAGGTGCTGGTACCGCTCGTCCTCGGGGTGCGCCACCAGGGCAACGCATGCGGGGATCAGTTCGGGCCGCGTCGTCTCGATGTGAACCTTTTCGCCGTCGTGCCGGGTGAAGGCGACGCGTGAGAAAGTGCCGGGTCGTTCGCGGTCCTCGAGTTCAGCCTGCGCGACGGCGGTGCGGAACGTGACGTCCCAGA
The DNA here is from genome assembly GCA_025465475.1 of Micrococcaceae bacterium. Taxonomy (GTDB): domain Bacteria; phylum Actinomycetota; class Actinomycetes; order Actinomycetales; family Micrococcaceae; genus Arthrobacter_M. The sequence continues at coordinate 24,678 of JAODMR010000002.1, read as the reverse complement.
GGGTGGGTGCCTCTGCCATGTAGGCGTCGCCGGCGGCGAGATTGGCGAGGAAGGCCCGCTGGCTCACCGCCCGCGAGGTGGCATCGATGGTGCGGTACGTCAGCTCCCAGTCCACGGAAAGGCCAAGCGTGCTGAACAGGTTCTCGAAGACCTTTTCATCCTCAACCGCCAGTTCCTCACACAGCTCGATGAAGTTTCGGCGGGAAATCTGCACAAAGTCGCGCTCATTCTTGGCCGGCTGCGCGGGGGGAGTGAAATCCGGGTCGTAGTGCAGCTTGGGGTCGCAGCGAACGCCGTAGTAGTTCTGCACGCGTCGCTCGGTGGGCAGGCCATTGTCGTCCCAGCCCATTGGATAGAACACGTTTTTGCCGGTCATGCGCTGGTAGCGTGCCAGCACGTCGGTGTGCGTGAAGGAGAACATGTGCCCAACGTGCAGCGACCCGGACGCGGTCGGCGGGGGAGTGTCGATCGAGTACACCTGTTCCCGCGTGGTGTTCCGGTCAAACTTGTAGGTACCCTCTTCGCGCCAGCGCTTGGTCAGGACATCTTCCAGTCCCTCCAGGGCGGGCTTGTCAGGGACGTTGGACGGGGTCGCGGCGGGCGTGTCTGTGCCCGGGGAAAGTTCAGCCATGGCTCAATTCTTTCATGGCTGCCCGGTCACTCCGGCACGCTAGATTGGACGCATGCCTCCCGTTGAGAGTTCCACTGCTTCCCGCCCGTCCACCGTCCGCAGGGCTGTCGTCACCGGCGCCAGTTCCGGCATCGGCCTGGCCACGGCCACCCGGCTGCGCCAGGCCGGCTGGGACGTCGTCGCCGTCGCCCGCCGGGCTGACCGATTGGACGGCCTCGCTGCGCAGACCGGCGCCGTCCCCTTCGCTGCGGACGTGACCAACGACGACGACGTGGAGCGGCTGCGCGCCTTCGTCGCAGAGCGGGGCGGGCTGGACACGCTGGTCAATATCGCCGGTGGAGCCCGCGGTGTGGACCGGGTGGGGTCGGCCCAGAACGACGACTGGGAGTGGATGTTCGATGTGAACGTCCTGGGCACCATGAAGATGCTGCGCGCGTTCCTGCCGGCGCTGCGCGCCCACGGAGCCGGCACGGTCCTCAACCTCACCTCCACCGCTGCCCTGGTGCCGTACGAGGGTGGCGCCGGGTACAACGCTGCCAAGTTTGGCCAGCATGCGCTGACAGGGGCCCTGCGCCTGGAAGAGGTGGAGCACAACGTTCGCGTCATCGAGGTGCTGCCTGGCCTGGTCCAGACCGAGGAATTCTCCCTGAACCGGCTCGGCGGCGACCGGCAGGCAGCGGATAAGGTCTACGCCGGCGTTGCAGAGCCGCTGACGGCTGACGACGTGGCAGAGGTGGTCGCATACTCCCTGCTGTTGCCCCATCACATCAACCTGGACCAGGTCGTCATCCGTCCGGTGGCCCAGGCCGCCAACCACAAGCTGATCCGCACGCAACCGCAGGAATAACCGGCCGGGAAACCTATGCAGGGACGGCCCCCACCGGTTAGCTTCAGTCATGGGTGCCGAAACCAAGTCCAGTACATTCAGCCGTGAGCAGCGCACCAGGTACCGCGAACGGCTGGTCGAGAACCTCGAAACGTTCGACCGGCTGCTGTCCACTTCACAGTTCGCCGATCAGCGTTCCATCGGCCTGGAGCTGGAACTGAACCTGGTGGACGAGCAGTTCCGGCCCACGCTGCGCAACGCCGCCGTGCTGGATGAGATTGCCAACCCGGCGTTCCAGACGGAAATCGGCGCCTACAACATCGAGCTGAATCATCCTGCCCTGCACATCGCCGGCGCCGGGCTCCTGAGGCTGGAGGACGGCCTGAGAGATCATCTGAACGTGGCCGAGCGCAGCGCCCGGAAAGCCGGCGCCGGCATTCTGATGGTCGGGATCCTGCCCACCATCACCCGTGAGCTGATCGACGACGACAACTGGATGAGCCCGGAGAAAAGGTACGCCGCACTGAACACGTCGGTGCTGCAGGCGCGCGGCGAGGACGTGCTGATCGACATCAAGGGCATCGAACAGCTGCGGTTCTACGCCCGCAGCGTCGCGCCGGAAGCGGCCTGCACCTCAGTCCAGCTGCACCTGCAACTGCCCCCGCGGGACTTCGCGGGCGCCTGGAACGCCTCACAGATCATTGCCGGCCCGCAGTTGGCGCTGGCAGCCAACTCGCCCGTGTTCATGGAAAAGCTGCTGTGGCATGAGTCCCGGATCGAGGTGTTCAAGCAGTCCATTGACACCCGGCCTCCAGAGATGCGCAACCAGGGCGTCCGGCCGCGCGTGTGGTTCGGCGAGCGCTGGATCACCTCCGTGTTTGACCTGTTCGAGGAAAACGTTCGATACTTCCCGGCCCTGCTGCCCGAGACCGCCGAGGAAAGCGGGGTGGGCAGCCAAACCAGCCACGGCGTGCCGCTCCTGCACGAGTTGCGGCTGCATAACGGGACGGTGTACCGGTGGAACCGTCCCATCATTGACCCGCACGGGGACATCCCCCACCTGCGGGTGGAGAACCGGCTGCTCCCCGCCGGGCCGACGGTCCTGGACACGGTCGCTAACGCGGCGTTCTACTACGGACTGGTCGCCAAGCTTCGGCGCGCCGACCGGCCGCTGTGGACCCGGATGTCCTTCCGTACCGCCGCCGACAACTTCCTGGCCTGCGCCAGGGACGGCCTGGAAGCGAGCGTCTACTGGCCCGGCGTCGGCGATGTTCCCGTTGACGAGCTGTTGATGCGCCAGCTCCTGCCGACGGCGGCCGAGGGACTTCGTTTGCTGGAGGTCGACGAGGACCTCATCGACAGATACATGACGGTGCTGCGCGAACGGACGGTCAACGGGCAAAACGGCGCCGCCTGGCAGCTCTCCGCCGTCCGTAGCCTGGAAGCGGGAGGCTTGGACCGCCGAGAGGCGCTGCACTCCATGACTGCCGCCTACTCCCACCGGATGCACACAAACCATCCGGTGCACGAGTGGGCGCCGGTATGACGGCGCGACGCCCGGGGTGCCGGGGTGAGCTGTTATAGACTGAAGGCACAAGCGCTGATCCGGCCATCACCGGGTAGCTTCCGGAAGAACGTTCCTGCACCGGCCCTGGGCCCAGCGGAATCAGTAGAACCGGACGGGTAAGCCCGTCACAGCAGTCAATGAGCGGCCGGCGCCCTGGGTGCCGGTAAGCGAGGTGGTACCGCGGTACCTGCCCGGCAACGGGGAGCGCCGTCCTTGCATCCTGAATCCGATGTTCGCCGCTCCAACAGGATGATGAGATGACCCACTACCCGAAGGCCACCACCGCCGCCGCCAAAAACGTGACCACGTCTGTCCGTTTCCCGGAAATCGAAGAGCGGATCCTCAAGTACTGGGACGAGGACGGCACCTTCCAGGCAAGCATCGACGCCCGCGACCCCGGAGCCGATGGCAGCAACGAATTCGTGTTCTACGACGGCCCGCCGTTCGCCAACGGCCTGCCCCATTACGGCCACCTCCTCACCGGCTACGCCAAGGACCTGGTGGGTCGCTACCAGACCCAACGCGGCAAGCGGGTGGAACGCCGCTTCGGCTGGGACACCCATGGACTGCCGGCCGAACTGGAAGCCATGAAGCAGCTCGGCATGACGGACAAGACCGAAATTGCCGCCATGGGCATCGACAAGTTCAATGACGCCTGCCGCGCCTCCGTGATGAAGTACGCCGACGAGTGGAAGTCCTATGTCACCCGCCAGGCGCGCTGGGTGGACTTCGAGAACGACTACAAGACGCTGAACGTCGAATACATGGAGTCAGTGCTGTGGGCGTTCAAGCAGCTCCACTCCAAGGGGCTTACCTACAACGGCTATCGGGTCCTTCCCTACTGCTGGAAGGACGAGACCCCGCTGTCCAACCATGAGCTGCGGATGGACGACGACGTCTACAAGATGCGTCAGGACCAAACGGTCACCGTGACCTTCCCGCTGGTGGCGGGGGAGTCGGTGCTGTCGCGGGAGCTCGACGGCGTTCAGGCCCTTGCCTGGACGACGACGCCCTGGACCCTGCCCACCAACGCCGCGCTCGCCGTCGGCCCCAACATCCGCTACGCCGTCGTCCCGGCCGGCCCCAACGGCACCCCGGTGGTCGAGCCTGTCGAGACCCAGCCCCCGGTGGTCGAGCCTGTCGAGACCCAACCCGTCGAGACCCCCCGATTCCTGCTCGCCGCCGACCTGCTGGGCAGCTACGCCAAGGACCTGGGCTACGACGACGCCGCTGCCGCGCAGGCCGCCGTCACCGCCACTTACACGGGCACGGAGCTCGGCGGGCTCGCCTACCGGCCGCTGTGGTCGTACTTCGCCGACACCGAGAAGTACGGCATGGAAAACGCCTGGCGCATCCTGGTCGCCGACTATGTCACCACCACCGATGGAACCGGCATCGTGCACCAGGCGCCGGCCTACGGTGAAGATGACCAGAAGATCTGCGAAGAGGCTGGCATCCCGGTGATCCTGTCCGTCGACGAGGGTGCCAACTTCCTGCCGCTGTTCGCCACCGGTGACCTGTCAGCCATCGCCGGCCTGCACGTTTTCGACGCCAACAAGCCCATCACCCAGGTGCTCCGCGCCCAGGGCAGGCTCCTCCGCCAGGCCAGCTATGAGCACAGCTACCCGCATTGCTGGCGTTGCCGTAACCCGCTGATCTACCGGGCCGTGTCCTCCTGGTATGTGGAAGTCACCAAGTTCCGGGACCGGATGGTGGAGCTGAACCAGGACATCAACTGGATCCCAGGCAACGTCAAGGACGGCCAGTTCGGCAAGTGGCTCGCCAACGCCCGCGACTGGTCCATCAGCCGTAACCGGTTTTGGGGGAGCCCCATCCCCGTGTGGCAGTCCACCGACCCGGACTACCCCCGCACTGACGTTTACGGCTCCCTGGCGGAACTGGAGGCCGACTTTGGTCGCCTGCCCCGCAACGCGTCCGGCGACGTGGACCTGCACAGGCCCTTCATCGATGAACTGACCAGGCCCAACCCCGACGACCCCCGCACTCCGGCAGAAGGACAATCGGTGATGCGCCGCGTCGAGGACGTGCTGGACGTCTGGTTTGACTCCGGCTCCATGCCCTACGGCCAGGTGCACTACCCGTTCGAGAACGAGCAGTGGTTCAACACGCACAACCCGGCCGACTTCATCGTCGAATACATCGGACAGACCCGCGGCTGGTTCTACATGCTGCACATCCTCTCCACAGCCCTGTTCGACCGGCCGGCCTTCCGCAATGTCATCAGCCACGGCATCGTGCTGGGCTCGGACGGGCAGAAAATGTCCAAGAGCCTGCGCAACTACCCGGACGTCTCGGAAGTCCTTGACCGGGACGGATCCGACGCCATGCGCTGGTTCCTGATGTCCAGCCCCATCCTGCGCGGCGGGAACCTGGTCGTCACCGAACAGGGCATCCGCGACGGCGTCCGCCAGGTCATGCTGCCGCTGTGGAACGTCTACAGCTTCTTCACCCTCTACGCCAACGCCGCGAAGGGCGCCGCTAACGCCGCGAAGGGCGCCGCTAACGCCGCGAAGGGCGCAGACGGACAGCCCACCGGTTACGAGGCGAAGCTGCGCTACGACGGCTACACCGACACCCTCGACACGTACCTGATGGCCAACACCGGGGACCTCATCCGCAACGTCACCGGCTACCTCGACAGCTACGACATCTCCGGTGCCGCCGATGAGCTGCGCAGCTACCTGGACATGCTGACCAACTGGTACGTCCGACGCAGCCGCCAGCGGTTCTTCGATGAGGACGTCGATGCCTTCGACGCCCTGTACACCGCGCTGGAAGCCGTCTGCCGGGTCGCCGCCCCGCTGCTGCCGCTGGTCAGTGAGGAAATCTGGCGCGGACTGACGGGTGGCCGTTCGGTGCACCTCACCGACTGGCCGGACGCCGCCTCCTTCGGAGCCCAGCCGGAACTGGTCCAGCACATGGACCGGATCCAGCAGATCTGCTCCGTCGGATCCAGCCTGCGCAAGGCAGCGAAGCTGCGGGTTCGCCTGCCGCTGCAGGAACTCACCGTCGTCGCGCCGGGCGCCGAGGAGCTCGCGGGCTTCGCCGCCGTCGTCGCCGACGAGCTGAACATCCGCTCCGTCCGGCTTGTCGACGCCGCCGCTGCGCCGCCGGAGGAGTTCGGCATCGAGCAGAAACTCGTAGTGAACGCCCGGGCGGCCGGACCCCGGCTGGGCAAGGACGTGCAGCGCGCCATCAAGGGCTCCAAGTCGGGGGACTGGAGCGTAGCCGACGACGGGTCCGTCACTGCCGGCGGATTGGTGCTGGAGCCGCAGGAGTACACCCTGGAAACCGTGGTGGCGGAAACGGCCGGCTCCTCCGCCGCCGTCGCCGTGCTCCCCGGCGGCGGCTTTGTGGTCCTGAACACCGAGCTGACCCCCGAACTGGAAGCCGAAGGCCTGGCCCGGGACATGGTCCGCACCATCCAGCAGGCCCGAAAGGACGCCGACCTGCTGGTCAGCGACCGGATCGTCACCACCGTCAGCGGCCCGCAGCACGTCATTGACGCGCTGCACGCCAACGCCGAACTGGTGAAGACCGAAACACTCTCCGTGCGGTTGGAATACGCGCCCGGCGATGTCGATATCACTGTGACAGTAGAACGGACGGCAGCCTGAATGAGCAGCAATACGCATGACGAGTTCTCCGTGGAAAGTGTCTACGCGGAGCTGCTGGGCCGGGCGCCGGAAAACCGGATGGAACCCCGATTGGCGCCGCTGTTCCGGGCGATGGACGTGCTCGGGGAGCCCAACAAGGCGTTCCCGATCATCCACATCACCTGCACCAACGGACAGACCTCCACGGCCCGCATGATCGAATCCGGGCTGCGGGCCCATGGTCTGCGGACCGGACGGTACACCAGCCCGCACCTGACCAGCGTGACCGAGCGGATCAGCATCGACGGCGAGCCCGTTCCCGATGAAACGTTCGTCCGGATCTGGGACGAGATCCGTCCCTACCTGCAGCTGGTGGACGCCGAACTTGAGACGGACGGGCAGCCCCGGCTGACCTATTTTGAATGCCTTACCATTCTCGGATTCGCCGTGTTCGCCGACGAGCCCGTCGACGTGGCAGTGATGGAGGTGGGCCTGGGTGGCATCACCGACGCCACCAACGTCGGGGACGGAAAAGTCGCCGTCGTGACTCCCATCTCGCTGGATCACACCGAACTGCTCGGGGACAACGTCCGCGACATCGCCGAGGAAAAGGCCGGCATCATCAAGGAGGGCGCCTTCCTGGTCAGCGCCGCCCAACCGGTCGACGCCGCGCAGGTCCTGCTTGAACGGGCACGGGACAAGCACGCCGGCTTCCGCTTCGAAGGCGTCGAGTTCGGCGTCGAGTCGCGGTCCGTGGCCGTCGGCGGTCAGCTGGTCACCCTGCAAGGGCTGGCCGGACGCTACCCCGACCTGCTGCTGCCCCTGCACGGCGCGCACCAAGCGGAGAACGCCGCCGTCGCCCTGGCGGCACTGGAGGCCTTCTTCGGTGGCGGTGAAAAGGAACTCGACGCCGACGTCGTACGTGAGACGTTCGCGTCGGTGACCTCTCCGGGCCGGCTGGAAGTGGTCCGCACCGCGCCGACGGTCATCGTCGACGCCGCCCACAACCCGGAGGGCATGCGCGTCACCGCCGAGGCCCTGCTGGAGGCGTTCAGCCTGGGCAAACTGGTCCTGGTGCTCGGCGTGCTGCGGGAAAAGGACGCCGAAGCCATCCTCCGCCAGCTGAAGGAGTCCTTCGGAGACCTCGCAGAGGAAATTTGCTTCACCCAGTCCAGCTCCCCCCGCGCCATTCCCGCTGGAGAGCTGGCCGACCTGGCCGAAGACCTGGGATGGGGCGAGGAAAACATCCATATCGCCGAACGCCTGGACGACGCCATTGAATGGGCCGTTGAGCGGGCTGAGAGCGACAACGACCTGGCCGGCGGTGTGCTCATCACGGGTTCCATTACCCTGGTGGCGGACGCCCGCATCCTGCTGGGCAAGCCGGCCTTCCCGGAAGGTGCCTGAGCCATGGCCCGTCTGACCAAGGCGCAGCGGGAATGGCGCCCGGGCATGCCCAAGAAACGCCGGTCCACCCGCATCATGCTGGCCTCCACCGTGCTGACCCTCGAAGCGTTTGTGGCGTTTTTCGCGACCCTGGTGGTGTTTGGACTGCGTTCCGCGGGCCTGCACCCCGTCACCACCCTCGTCGGCGGGCTGCTGCTCAGCCTCCTGCTCGTGGGATCGTGCGCGTTCCTCGCCAAGCGATGGGGACCGGCTCTCGGCTGGGTCCTGCAGCTGCTGCTCATCGCCACCGGCTTCCTGGAACCGATGATGTTCGTGATCGGTGTGCTGTTCGCGTTGGCCTGGTGGTATGCACTGCGCACCGGAGCCCGGCTCGACCGGGACAACGCGCAGCGGGACCGTGAACAGGCTGAATGGGACCGGCAGCACGCGGCCGACGGCGGTCCGGAAACCGGAACGACGACGCCGTAGACTGACTGGGAAACGACAACCCCAACGAAAATGGAGCATCTGTGAGCACTGAGCGCACTCTTGTACTGGTCAAGCCCGACGGCGTCCGACGCAACCTGTCCGGCGCCATCCTGGCCCGGGTCGAAGCGAAGGGGTACGTGCTGGCCGAGCTCAAGAAGGTGAGCGCCACCCGCGGACAGTTGGAGCAGCACTACGCCGAGCACGTCGGCAAGCCGTTCTACGAGCCGCTGGTCGAGTTCATGCTCAGCGGTCCCGTCGTCGCCGCCATCTTCGAGGGCGAGCGGGTCATCGAGGGCTTCCGATCCCTGGCCGGCACCACGGATCCGACGACGGCGGCCCCCGGCACTATCCGCGGGGACTTCGGCCGAGACTGGGGCTTGAAGGTGCAGCAGAACCTGGTCCATGGTTCCGACTCGGTCGAGTCAGCGGAGCGCGAAATCAGCATCTGGTTCGCCTAACCCACCCTGCCGAGTGTCGAGATAAGCACCCCTAACTTAGGGGTGGGTGTCCGGTAAACCGGTCGAGTGTCGAGATAAGCACCCTTGCGTAGAGTGCTTATCTCGACACTCGTTTTGCCTTAAGGTGCACGTCTCGACACTCGGCGTCTAAGGGGTGCACGTCTCGACACTCGGCGTCTAAGGGGTGCACATCTCGACACTCGACGGGCCTTGCAGGGGTTAGCCAGCGCCGCCGCCGATGAAGACGTTGATGAAGCGGAAGAAGATGCTGGCCACCACGCCGAGGTAAAGCAGCCCAATGAGCACCCATGCCCACTCGGACACGAACCGGACAAGGCCAGCCGGGGCGGGAATCACACCGTGGACCAGGTTGCGGACGGTGGTCCAGACAAACAGCGGAATCATCATGGCCCACACGACCATGCAGTAGGGGCACAGCACGCTGATCACATACAGCGCCTGGAACCAAAGCCAAGCGATCATCACCATGCCCAGGGTCACACCCACCTGCAGGCCAACCCAGTACCAGCGGGCCAGCCTGGCGCCCGCAAGCAGGACCATCCCCGTCGTTATGATGACGGCGAACGCGAACACTCCGATCAGGGGATTCGGAAACCCGAAAATCGCTGCTTGGGACGTGCGCATCACTGATCCGCAGGAGATCCAGGGGTTGATATCGCAGCTCGTGACGGCGTTCGGATTCTTGTACAGCTCCAGGCGCTCCAGCACCAGCCAGCCAGCCGCCAGCCATGACACGACGCCGGTCACCAGTAGCAGCAGCCCGAAGGGCTTCCGCCGGGTCATGACCGGAAGCTGGTTCTCATTCCCAAGCTCGTTGGCGGGCACCCTTCTGTCGCCGGTCGGCAACACGCCGTTGGCTGGCACCTTCTCGTCACCGCTGCCCGACACGCCGCTGCCCGACACGCCGGTCGGCGACACGCCGGTGGCCGATATGCCCGTGGCCCCTCGAGGGTCGACGGCGGACGAAGAGTTTCCCGAGCCGGACTGGAATGCTTTGGGCCGTGCCATCGTCACCTGATTCTGGTTGGGGGAGTTGTGCTGATTCTAGCCCGGGCCCCTGAACGGTTCCCGGAGGGCCGGGACTCTTGGTATTCGTCGCCGCTCGTTCAGCGGATGTCTTACCGGCGCGTGAACATGTGGTGTGAGACAATGAGCTTGGCTGGGAGCCGTTCCACATGCGGGTTCCGGTCCGTTGGCAAGTGCTCAGGCTCGCCGGTGAGTGGTCAGACACGGCAAGGTCCCCGATGGTCCCGCCGGATCCGACACGAACCGAGTAGCTCCCGCTGACGAGCCGCAGCCCCGACGGGCAGCGCTCCGAAGTGTCGGACAGAAAACGCGCCAACGGCTTTCGAGCGATGCCGCACCCTCACGTTGGTGCGACCTCGGAGGTACTTCGACGACTTCCGTCAGGGCCTGCGGGTCCTGGCAATTTCGCCGCCAGGCGCCGGATGTGGCGGCGGCGGGCGGCATGGAGTAATGCCAACGATGGATAACGAACAGAATATTTCGGAATCAGTTTCCCCCGAATTGGAGACCGCAGCGCAACCGGCGGTCAAGAAGACCACCCGGCGCCGCGCAGCAAAGCCCGCCACAGTTGTGGATATCCAAACGGCAGCCGATGACGACGGCGCGGCTTCCGCACCCAAGGCTCCCGTGCGGCGGTCGCGCAGCCGCAAAGCGGTCGAGCCCGTGACTACCCTGGATCCGATTCCCGTCACGCTTGAGGCGCCGACTGACCCGGCTGCGTCCGATACGGTCGTTGGGTTGGCGGAACCGTCCCCCGCGGAACCTGCTGGCGCTGTGACCGCTGAACCTTTGGTGAATGACGTTGTCGCGGAACCCAAGAAGCGGCCCCGCCGCCGTGCCACGGCTCAGGTCGCTTCCCCAGCCCACATCGAAGACCCCGCACCCGTTGTTGCAATGGCGACGACCCCGTCGGCCATTGGCGGTCCGATCCCTCCGTCCGCGTCGGCCGACGCCGTTGATGCTGCCGGTGCTGCGGCGGCTGACGTTACCGACGTAGATGCTGCGGGCAGAAGTTCTGCTGGAAGCGCCGCCGTCGCTTCGGAGTCGGCAGAGGAAGCGCCGGCTGAGCCCCGTAAGCGGCCGCGGCGTCGGGCCACCGCGAAGGTAGCCTCACCTGCAGCTGCCCCCGAGCCCGCCATCGTTTCCGCGCAGCCCACCCAGACTACGGACGCCGCGGAGACCGAGCCTGCCGCGGATGAAGCCACCGTCGCCGGTGAAGCCGCGGTTGCCGTCGAGGCTCCGGCCGCCACAGTCGCCATAGAAGCCCCGGCCACCGAAGCGACCGCAGCGACCGGCCCGATCGCAGCGCCCACCGCCGAGGTAAGCCACGACCAGGACCAGACCGTCGCTGAGGACGAGTCCGCCACCGCGACCACCCAGCAGGCTCCCGCCGGCGGCGCCCAGCCGCTCTTCGCCGCACCGGAGTCGCCGCTGTCTTTGCTGTTCCACGCTCCGGACCTGAGCGCCGTCGTCGTTCCGGCTGCAGCGGTCGTGCTGGAAGATGACGAAACGGACGACGACGACGCTGAAGGCGAGGGTGGCCGGCGGCGCCGCCGCAACCGCGGGCGCCGAAACCGTCCTGCTACTGCATCCGGCAGTGATGCCCTGGAAGCCGGCACTGAGGAATCGGCTGACCAGGCCGAAGCGGAAACCGAGGAGCCCGGCGAGGGCATCTCCCGCCGCCGGCGCCGCCGTCGTCGTGGTGAAGCCGACCTCGAATTGACGGGCGGAGCCGAAAATGACCCGCCCAACACGGTGACCCGGGTCCGCGCGCCGCGCCAACACGTCGACGCCCCGGTTTCCAACAAGGTCACCGGCCTGCGTGGCTCCACCCGGCTGGAAGCCAAGAAGCAGCGCCGCCGGGAGTCACGCGAGACGGGCCGTCGTCGCCAGGTGATCACCGAGGCCGAATTCCTGGCCCGCCGCGAGTCCGTGGACCGCACCATGGTTGTGCGGCAGAGCGACGACCGGATCCAGATCGGCGTCCTCGAAGACGGCATCCTGGCCGAGCACTTCGTCTCCAAAACCCAGCAGGATTCGCTGATCGGCAACGTCTACCTGGGCAAGGTCCAGAACGTGCTGCCCAGCATGGAAGCCGCGTTCGTCGACATTGGACGCGGCCGCAACGCCGTGCTGTACGCCGGTGAGGTCAACTGGAACGCCGCGCACCTGGACGGCCAGCCGCGCCGGATCGAGAACGCGCTCAAGTCCGGTGACGCTGTTCTGGTGCAGGTCAGCAAGGATCCCGTTGGACACAAGGGTGCCCGCCTGACCAGCCAGATCTCCCTGCCTGGACGGTACCTGGTCTACGTGCCCGGTGGTTCCATGACCGGCATTTCCCGCAAGCTGCCTGACGTGGAACGGAATCGCCTCAAGCGCATCCTCAAGGACCACCTGCCCGAAAACGCCGGCGTGATCGTCCGCACCGCCGCTGAAGGCGCCAGCGAGGAAGAGCTCACCCACGACATCAACCGGCTGCGCGCGCAGTGGGAGGGCATCGAAACCCGTGCCTCCTCCACCAAGTCACTTGCTCCCGAGATGCTGTACGGCGAGCCGGACCTCACCATCAAGGTGGTGCGTGACGTCTTCAACGAGGACTTCAGCAAGCTGATCGTTTCCGGCGAGGACGCCTGGGACACCATCGAGGCCTACGTGACCTATGTGGCCCCGGACCTGGTGGACCGGTTGGAAAAGTGGACCAGTGACGAGGACATTTTCGCTTCGCACCGGATCGACGAGCAGATTTCCAAGGCCCTGGAGCGCAAGGTCTTCCTTCCCTCCGGCGGTTCGCTGGTCATCGACCGCACCGAGGCCATGACAGTGGTTGACGTCAACACGGGCAAGTTCACCGGATCCGGTGGCAACCTGGAGGAAACGGTCACCAAGAACAACCTGGAAGCTGCCGAAGAAGTTGTCCGCCAGCTGCGGTTGAGCGATATTGGCGGCATCATCGTGATCGACTTCATCGACTTGGTGCTCGTATCCAACAGGGACCTGGTGCTGCGCAGGCTGGTGGAGTGCCTGGGACGTGACCGGACCAAGCACCAGGTGGCCGAAGTAACGTCCCTTGGCCTGGTCCAGATGACCCGCAAGCGCATGGGCACCGGGTTGCTGGAAGTCTTCGGCGAACAGTGCGAGCACTGCGCGGGCCGCGGAGTCGTCACTCACGAGGTACCCGTGGAGCACCGTCGCGCCCACGCGGTGGCTGCCGAACAGCACCACCCGCCGGCCCGCATCGAGCAGCCCCGTGATCAGGGCAGGCAGGAACAGCCCGCACGCTCGGCCCGCAATGAGAAGAAGCGCAGCCGCAACCGCCAGCAGGGCGAGATCGAGACGGTGGAGCCGCCCGTGCTGCACCCCGAGCTCAACGACGCTGAGCGCCAGGCCAAGGCCAATGCTGCCCGCGCGGCCCTTGCCACCATCGCTGCGGCAACCCATTCCCACCACGAGGGCGATGCGGGCCACCACGGCGCTGCTCAGGGGGCCAACGGATCGGCTGGTTTGGCGGCTTCGCCGGGTCAGGCGGGTCAGGCTGGTCCGGCCGTCGGTGAGTCCTTGACGGCGCAGCCGTCTGCTGCAGGATCCCCGTCTACGCATGGCTCCCCGGCTACTGAGGCGCCGACGACGACGGGGGCCGCCGCGACGACGGAGGCGTCGCCGTCGGGCGCTCCTGCGTCCATCCCTCCGGCGCCGAAAGCTACCGGTGGTGCAGCGGTGCTGACCATCGGCGGGGAGGCAATCGAACTGCCGAGGGGTGCAGGGCACATGGCCTCTGAGCGGGCCGCCGATCCCTCACAAGCGTTGGCTGGATTGGCACACGCGCTGGATCGGTTGGCCGAAGCGCCGGCTGAGTCCCACTCGCAGCCCCATACCCCGGCTGCAGGAACGGCCCCCGCGGCCCGAGTGGAAACTCCGGCGGGGACTCCTGTGGGGGCTACCCCTTCCCAGACTCACCATGAGGATCACTCTGGGCTGGATAGCGAGGGGTCGGAGTTGCGGTCCCGTCCCCGCCGCGGTCGCCGCAACCGTAGCGCGAGCAGGTCCCAGGGAGCTGCCAACACCAACGAGGTGCAGCACCATACCGGTGCTGATAACCCGGCGGCTGCCGGGGGTGCCCAGTTCTTCAGCTCGGTTCAGGGATCTACGGCCTCCGCACCTGACGCCTCCGGCCAACTGACGTCCGGACAGGTTCCAGCCGCGGCGCCTAAGGCCGACGAGCCCATCATCCTCGGCGTCGGAGTGCCTGCCTCGGATCTGTAGGATCCGGCGAGGTCCCAGCGCCTCCAAGCAGCAACATCAGCCCCAGCTTCGGCCGGGGCTGATGTGCTTTAACCCCTCAGCCACACCCGAAACTGTGCCTAGAACTACGCCCGGCGTATCAAGCTGCACCACAGACTACGCCCGGCGTATCAAGCTGCACCACAGACTGCGCTCGGTGTTTCAAGCTGCACCAGAACTGCGCTCCGCGTATCAGGCTGCACCACATTGGCAGGGAATATAGGATGTCGTGGCCTTCTGCCGGCGTGTCTGGTCCTGGCCCAAGTGAAAGTGGTGCAGCTTGCCACGGCGTCGGCTACCGACGACGACGGCGCCTGCCAGGCGGCCAGGGTTCGGTGGTTGCTGCGGTGGCAATTACTTCGGCGGCAGCGGGATTTCCTTGGCGCTGCTGAGCTGACCAGTGGCGGAGCTGACTGAGTTTCCACGACGCTGGCGGGAACATGGCATGCAACAGGGGCGACCAGGAGTACGCAATTGAGAAGCCGCGGTTCGTTATAGGCTGGAAAACGACACGGGGTGCTGCGCCACAGGGCCGGCTGAGATCCATACCCGTTGAACCTGCCCGGTTAATACCGGCGAAGGGATGTCCGGCTTGTCCACACATTCAGTTCCAGTATTCAACGACCGCGGTCCTCACCCCGCCGAGAACCACCCAGCCCGGGCGGCGTTCGTCACCCGCCCCATCCCGCGCGTCCTGAGCATCGCAGGATCCGACCCCTCCGGTGGTGCGGGTATCCAGGCCGACCTCAAGAGCATCGGTGCTATGGGCGGCTACGGCATGGCTGCCATCACTGCCCTCACCGCCCAAAACACGTGCGGCGTCCATGCCGTGCACGTACCTCCGGCGGCGTTCCTGCGCGACCAATTGGAGGCCATCTCCGCGGACATCGAGGTTGATGCGGTGAAGATCGGCATGCTGGGCAACGCGGAGGTGATCCGCACGGTGGGGGAATGGTTGGCGCGACACCGACCCGCCGTCGTCGTGCTGGACCCGGTCCTGGTATCCACGAGCGGTGACAGGCTGCTGCCTGACGGCGCCGAGCAGGAACTGCGGAATCTGCTGGCTTTCTGTGACGTGGTGACGCCTAACATTCCCGAACTCGCTTCCCTGCTTGGTGAAGGAGAAGCAACGACGTGGCCCGAGGCACTGGATCAGGGCAGCAGGTTGGCTGCCGACGTGGGCTGCCACGTTCTGGTCAAGGGCGGCCACCTTGAGGGTGCCGACTGCCCCGATGCCTTGGTGTCCCCGGAAGGAGTCGTGGCAGAGTTCGCCCTGCCGCGGGTTGCCACCAGCAACACTCATGGAACGGGCTGCTCCCTTTCCTCGGCCCTGGCTACCTGCCAGGCGCAGCTAGGTTCGTGGCCAGCGGCCCTCGAACGGGCCAAGTTCTGGCTGCAGCAAGCCCTGGTCGCTTCCGATCAACTGGAGGTAGGGCAGGGCAGCGGGCCGGTTCACCACTTCGTCCGTCTGTCTCCGAACTCCATCGATTCGAAGCAGGACCCGACGGTGGACCCTAGCGTGCCGGAGAAGCGTGAGGAGGCAGCAGCGTCCTTCACCCAGGCACTGTGGGAGTCCATTGCACCCGTCCGGCAGGCCATCTTCGACTCGGCCTTCATCCGGAGCCTGGCCGACGGCAGCCTGCCACCTGAAGACTTCGCCTACTATCTGGTCCAGGACGCGTTGTACCTGACTGGTTACTCAAGGGTGTTGTCCCGGCTGAGCGCAGTGGCTCCTACGGAATCCGAGCAGCGGTTCTGGGCTGAGTCGGCCAACCGCTGCCTGGCCGTGGAGACAGAACTGCACCACAGCTGGTTGTCCAGCCATCCCGCTGAGCCCGTTCCCGGGCCGGTCACGACTGGATACCTGAACCACCTGCTGGCCGTCAGCGCTGTCGGTGGTTATCCGGAGCTGCTCGCCGCCGTGCTGCCCTGCTTCTGGCTGTACGCGGAGGTAGGCGCTGTCCTCGCCGCCGCCACCCCTGACGTGGCCACCCCTGACGTGGCCACCCCGGGGACCCACCCCTACGGTGCTTGGTTGGCCACCTACGGGGACGCGGGTTTCGCAGCGGTCACCCGTCAGGCCATCGCCTACACGGACGACGCCGGTACCACCGCTGCACCGCCTGTGCAGGAAAGGATGCGGCATCTTTTCGCCGACTCCGCACAATTCGAACTGGAGTTCTTCGACGCGCCGGGCCAGCGGGCGGGTCGGGTGGGGGATTCGCGCTAAACTGGACAGGCAATGTTCCGGTAGGGGCGCGTGAGGGATCACCTCTCGTCGCGTCGAGCCTCCCGGTTCCGGTCTCATTTGCGGCCGAAGGCTCAATTAGCGTATTCTTGATCTTCGGTGCTTACGCCAATCCAGGGCAGAACTCCTTCGAGAGGTCCACGGCGTTGAGGCACGTTGTACAGGCACGTAGTGGGCGTTAGCTCAACAGCAGGACTGTACGGCAGGAACCCGGCTGGCAGCGGCCGGTTCCGAACGCAAACTTTGTAATAACGTCGAGAGAAGTGAGTTCCCCAGTGGTGTACGCGATTGTCCGCGCAGGCGGCCGGCAAGAGAAGGTTTCCGTCGGAGACTTCGTGACCCTGAACCGCGTCCCCGGTGGAGCCGGCAGCACCATTGAGCTGCCCGCTTTGCTCCTGGTTGATGGTGACAAGATCACCTCCGCCGCGCAGGACCTGGCTCAGGTGAAGGTTACGGCTGAGATCCTTGAAGATCTTCGTGGCCCGAAGATCGTCATTCAGAAGTTCAAGAACAAGACCGGGTACAAGAAGCGCCAGGGTCACCGTCAGGAACTGACCAAGATCAAGATCACCTCCATCGCCTAATCAGCGGTCCAGGTTCCAGTCGTTTCAGTCGAAAAGGTAGGCATATCAAATGGCACATAAAAAGGGAGCGAGCTCCACTCGCAACGGTCGTGACTCCAACGCTCAGTACTTGGGCGTGAAGCGCTTCGGCGGTCAGGTCGTCAAGGCCGGCGAAATCATCGTCCGCCAGCGCGGCACCCATTTCCACCCCGGCGCAGGCGTCGGACGCGGTGGAGACGACACGCTGTTCGCCCTGGCGCCCGGTGCTGTCGAATTCGGCACCGCCCGCGGCCGCCGCGTAGTGAACATCGTTGCTGCTGCAGCTGCAGTGTAACAACCAGCTTTTCCCCAGTGGAGCGGGCCGCTTGGTCCGCTCCACTGGCATTTAACACACCATCGGCGCCCGACGTCGGTAATTCGCCCCCGGTAGAATCGGGAGCAGAGCAATAATTCTGAGGAGAAACCATTGGCCAGCTTTGTGGACCGGGTTGTTTTGCATGTATCCGGCGGGACAGGCGGCCATGGCTGCGTCTCGGTCAAACGCGAAAAGTTCAAGCCCCTGGGTGGTCCCGACGGCGGTAACGGCGGCAACGGCGGCGACGTCATCCTCCGCGTGTCCTCCCAGACCACCACCCTGCTCGACTACCACCACGCACCGCACCGCCACGCGGGTAATGGCGGCCCCGGCATGGGCGATTGGCGTGGCGGCAAGAACGGTGAGACGCTCGTTCTCCCTGTCCCCGACGGCACCGTCGTGAAAACCAAGGACGGCGTCGTGCTGGCCGACCTGATGGGGGAGGGCACTGAGTTCGTTGCCGCCGCCGGAGGACAGGGCGGCCTGGGCAACTCCTCGCTCTCATCACAAAAGCGCCGTGCCCCCGGCTTCGCGCTCCTCGGCATTCCGGGAGATGCCCGGGACGTTGTCCTGGAACTCAAGAGCATCGCCGACATTGCCCTGGTCGGCTTCCCCTCAGCCGGCAAATCGAGCCTCATTGCTGCCATGTCGGCCGCCCGGCCCAAGATCGCTGATTACCCCTTCACCACTCTCATCCCCAACCTTGGCGTCGTGCAGGCCGGCGACGTCCGGTTCACCATCGCCGACGTGCCGGGCCTCATTGAAGGCGCCAGCGAGGGTAAAGGCCTTGGCCACAACTTCCTCCGCCACGTGGAACGGTGTGCCGCCCTGGTGCACGTCCTGGACTGCGCCGTCCTGGAGTCGGACCGGGACCCCCTGACCGACCTGGACATCATCGAAAAAGAGCTCGACCGCTACACCGTGGATATGAGCTATGCGGGCGTCGACGGCGAGGTCGTCCCGTTGACGGCACGGCCCAAACTGGTCGCGCTGAACAAGGTGGACACTCCCGATGGCCGTGACATGGCCAAGTTTGTCCGGGCCGACCTTGAAGACCGGGGCTACCGGGTCTTCGAGGTGTCAGCCGTGACCCACGAAGGGCTGCGCGAACTCGGGTTTGCCATGGCCGAAATCGTCCAGTCGGCTCGGAACGAGCTCAAGGCTGCCCCGCCCAAGGTCGCCGCGCCGGTCCTGCGCCCACGCGCCGTCAACGAGGCGGGCTTTGTCATCCGGCGCGAGGAGCGGAACCTGGAGCCGCTGTTCCGGGTCATCGGTGACAAGCCTGAGCGCTGGGTTCTGCAGACGGACTTCACCAATGAGGAGGCTATTGGTTACCTCGCCGACCGCCTGGCCAAGCTCGGCGTCGAGGACAAGCTGTTCAAGTCCGGAGCCAAGCCCGGCGACACCGTCGTCATCGGTGAAGGTGACGGCATGGTCTTCGACTGGGAGCCCACCATGATGGGTGGCGCTGAACTGCTGGCGCCCTCCCCCCGCGGCACCGATATCCGTTTTGCCGACATGGGGGACCGGCCCACCCGTTCCCAGAAGCGGGAAGACCAGCAAGAGCGCAAGAATGCCCGTGCGGCGACGCGCGCTGACTTGGAAGCCGAACGCAAAGCCGGTATCTTCGCTGAGGACGCCGAGACCCGGCGCCGCGCCTTCCCGCTGCGGACCGATGACCTGGGCGCGGACACCGATCCGGATTTCGCTGACATCAGCACCTCGTACGCCAGCAGTCCGGCCAGTAGTCCGGACATCAACACCTCGAGCGAGAGCAGCGCCTCGAGCGAGAGCAACGCCGAAGCCAGCGGCGCCAACGGGAGTAGCGTCGACGCCAACGCGGGCAACGCCAGCGAGAGCGGCAATGACGACTGAGCCGCTCGTTGACCGGTCGCCGCTGGCAACGGCGCGACGGGTTGTCGTCAAGGTCGGGTCCTCCTCGCTCACGAGCGTGGCGGGAGGAATCAGCACTGTCGCGCTGACTGCTCTGGTTGACGTCCTCGCGGCCCGACGGCAGCAGGGCGTCGAGGTCATCCTCGTGACCTCGGGCGCCATTGCTGCCGGGCTGGCCCCTCTGGGCCTGCCCCGCCGGCCGAAGGACCTGGCCACCCAGCAGGCGGCGGCCAGCGTTGGACAGGGCCTGCTCATGGCCCGGTACACGCAGGCCTTCGCCGCCCACGGCATCCCCGTCGGCCAGGTGCTGCTGACCGCTGAGGACCTCACCCGTCGCACCCAGCACACCAACGCGCACCGCGCCATCGAACGGCTGCTGAACCTCGGCGTCGTGCCCATCGTCAACGAGAACGACACCGTGGCCACCCACGAAATCCGCTTCGGAGACAATGACCGGCTTGCGGCCCTGGTCGCCCACCTCGCCAAGGCCGAGGCGCTGGTCCTGCTGTCCGACGTCGACTCCCTTTATGACGGTCCGCCCCAGAACGGCGCCCAGCGGATTCCGCACGTTTCGAGCGTCGCCGACCTGGCCGGCATCACCATCGGCTCGACGGGCAAGGCCGGCGTGGGCACCGGTGGCATGGCGACCAAGGTCGAAGCCGCAGGTATTGCTGCCGGCACCGGCATTCCCGCCCTGGTCACCTCAACGTCAAACGCTGGTGCCGCGCTGGCAGGCGCCGACGTCGGCACCTGGTTCAGCGCGAACGGATCCCGCCGGCCCATCCGCCTGCTCTGGCTGGCACACCTGGCGGATATCCGCGGCAGCCTCACCCTCGACGACGGCGCCGTTCGTGCCGTGCGGGATCGGCACAAATCCCTGCTGCCGGCCGGCATAGTCCGGGTTGCCGGGGATTTCGAAGCCGGGGACGCCATCGAAATGGCGGACCTTGCCGGAACCGTTGTGGCCCACGGACTGGTCAATTACTCTGCGGCGGAACTGCCGCGGATGCTGGGCCATGGCACCAAGGAACTCGCTGATCAGTTCGGCCCCGAGTACGAACGGGAAGTCGTTCACGTCGATGACTTGGTGCTGGTCTGAGCGCACCCGTGGCCTAAACTGGGCTCATGACTGACCTTGCGGTGCCCCCCGTCGGAACAAGTGCTGACCTGACGGACGCCATCCACGCCGTGACCGACCGCGCCAGGACGGCCGCACGGGATCTGGCGCAGGCTCCGCGCGCCATCAAGGATGCGGCCCTGCTCGCCATGGCCGCTGCCCTGCAGGACGGGTCCGGAGACATCCTCGCAGCCAACGCACTCGACCTCGCGGAGGGACGGAGCAACGGCACCAGCACGCCCCTGCTGGACCGGCTCACGCTGACACCCGCGAGGATCGGAACCCTGTCCGCCGCGCTGGAGTCCCTGGCGTCGCTGCCCGACCCAGTGGGCAACGTGGTGCGGGGCCAGACCTTGCCCAACGGGCTGCGCCTGCGCCAGGTCAACGTCCCCCTCGGCGTTGTCGCTGCGATCTACGAGGCCCGGCCCAACGTGACCGTGGACATCGCCGGATTGTCGCTCAAGAGCGGCAACGCCGTCATTCTCCGTGGGGGCAGTGCCGCCGCGAACACCAACCGCGCGTTGCTCTCGCTGCTGCGACCGGCCCTGGAGAGTGCCGGGCTGCCCGCCGACGCGGTGCAAAGCATCGACGAATACGGCCGGGAAGGCGCCGACGTATTGATGCGTGCCCGCGGCCGGGTGGACGTGCTGATTCCCCGTGGCGGCCGCGACCTCATTCAGACTGTCGTGCGGAACTCCGCTGTTCCCGTCATCGAAACCGGTGAAGGAAACGTGCACATCTTTCTGGACCGGACAGCCGACCCTGCCATGTCCGTGGAGATCCTGCTCAACGCCAAGACCCAGCGGCCCAGCGTCTGCAACGCAGTGGAGACCCTGCTGGTGCACTCGGAGTCCACGGCGCTGCCGGCTGTGCTCACCGCCTTGGCAGCGGCCGGAGTGCGGCTGCACGTCGACGCCCGGATTGAGGCCAGGCTTCCCGACGGCGTCGTCGCGGACCGCGCGACCGATGACGACTGGGGACGCGAATACATGGATTTGGATCTGGCCGTGGGAATGGTCGACTCGCTCGACGAGGCCGTGCAGCACATCCGCCGCTGGACCACCGGCCACACCGAGGCCATCCTGACCAACGATCTGGCCAACGCCGAGCGCTTCATCGCCCAGGTGGATTCGGCTGCCGTCATTGTCAACGCTTCCACCCGATTTACCGACGGCGGCGAGATGGGGCTGGGAGCGGAGGTAGGGATCTCCACCCAAAAGTTGCACGCACGTGGGCCCATGGGGCTGGCCGAACTGACCACCACCAAGTGGATCGTCCAGGGCGAGGGACAGATCCGGCGCTGACCCGGGGCGATCGTGCCCGCAGCAGCGCACAACGCGTAGGATTAGAACAAATTGTTATCCAACAGGACCTGTACTGGGCCAGCCGTTTTCCACCGGCAGCGCCTCAGGTTCCGCTGAGCCTTTAGGGGAAGTACATGTTGACCCAGCTGACAGCCGTCGTCGCAGCAGTAACTGAGCAGGAGGAACCGGCACCGCTGCTCATGCAGCCGTGGATGTTCGGCGCGATGATGTTCGCCATCCTGCTGCTGCTGATGTTCATCTGCGTGTCCTTCACCAACCTGGGTAACCGCCACTCCGCCGTGGACGAAAGTGCTGACCCGCACCGCCAGCACACGAACAAGCATGACCACGGCCAGGCCCAGGCTCCGCACCATTCCTGAGCAGATGGTGCCCGCCCTGGAACGGGAGCACAATTACGTCGGGAACCGGCGCTTCCGGCTTGGCGTGATGGGCGGCACCTTTGACCCGATTCACCACGGCCACCTGGTGGCGGCCAGCGAAGTCGCCGCCGTGTTTGAGCTCGACGAGGTGGTCTTTGTTCCCACCGGTGAGCCGTGGCAGAAGTCCAAGCGCCAGGTCAGCCCCGCCGAGGACCGCTACCTGATGACCGTCATTGCCACGGCGTCCAACCCGCGGTTCACCGTCAGCCGGGTGGACATCGACCGGCCGGGACCAACGTTCACGATCGACACCCTCCGGGACCTGCGCAGGATGCGGCCCGACGCCGACCTGTTCTTCATCACCGGCGCGGACGCGATGGCGCAGATCATGTCCTGGAAGGACAACGAGGAACTCTGGTCGCTCGCGCACTTCGTCGGCGTGACCCGACCGGGGCACGTCTTGGACGGGATGGGCAGGTCAGACGTCAGCCTGCTGGAAGTACCCGCCATGGCGATTTCCTCCACCGACTGCCGGAACCGGGTGCAGGAGCATAACCCTGTCTGGTACCTGGTTCCCGACGGCGTGGTCCAGTACATCGCCAAACACCGCCTTTACCTTCCGGTGGGGCGGCGTGGCAGCCTTTCTGCCGCGTCGGCCACCGTTTCCCGAAGTGAATGAGTTGGACATGAGCAAGCAAGAGGACCGCACACCGGTGGACGCGCCGGGGGAGTCCGGCGTGCAGGCACCGGGACGACGCCGGGCAGCGGATTCGCTCGTCGACGCACCGGGCCGCGCGCGGCCGCTGGAACAGCTGTCCGGCAGCACCGGCACGACCTCAACCGACGGGTTGCCCTCCCGCCGGTCCCTGCGACGCGCACAGCAGTCCGCTGCCCTGGTCAGCGACGCCACCGCCCAGATCGCGCGACTGCAGGCGGCTCCCGGCTCGGACCCCTCCAAGGTCGATCCTCAGGTCCTGGCCGAGCAACTTGCCCTGGCCGAGCGTGCCGCCGCCCTCAACCGTCGGGCGGGTAAGTCCTCGCCCGCCCCGTCCGACCCCACGGCTGCCCACAACCTGGGACCGGCAGCCGCACCGGCAGCGCCGGCAGCAACAACGACGGCGGTGCCACCGGCAGGAACGGCGGGACCAACGACGGCGGGACCATCTGCCGTCGGTACCCCTGCACCGGCGGGACCAACGGCGGCGGTGGGCTCGTCGCCGCCCGGCTCGACGGCTGGCCCAACCACCCAGTCGGGCTGGCAGCCGAGCGGTTCCCGCGACACGAAACGGCGCAAGCGCAAGCCCACGCCCGCGGCGGCTGCAAAAGCCACCTCCGCAACGGCTGCACCTGCCTCCGCAACGGCCGCACCCACCACAACTCCTGCCGCGGCAACCGGTTGGGTTCCCGTGTCCGGTGCCGCCCGGGACCTCGATGACCGCACGCCGCTGCCGGCGGGCAGTGCGCTGGGGCTCGACCCGCTTGATGCGGTGACGGCTGGACTCGGCCGTACGCAACGCAACCGACGTATCTCGTGGGGACTCGCCGTCGTGGCCGTCGTCGCCCTGGGAACCGTCCTCACCCTGATTTTGACCGGGTTTGGCCACTAGGCCGCCCACCACCCAAGGAGATTCGTGACCGCTACAGATACATCCATCGCCCTGGCCCGGACGGCAGCCCGTGCCGCCTCGGACAAGATTGCCCAGGACATCATCGCCCTGGACGTCAGCGAGAAACTCGCCATTACCGACGTTTTCTTCATCGCCTCCGCCCCCACTGAGCGTCAGGTCAATGCCATCGTCGACGGCATTGAAGAGGAACTGCTCAAGCAGAACCTCCGTCCCGTGCGCCGCGAAGGCCGCTCCGACGGCCGGTGGGTCCTGCTGGACTACGTGGAGGTCATCGTCCACGTCCAGCACGAAGAGGACCGCGTTTTCTATGCGCTCGACCGGCTCTGGAAGGACTGCCCCATCATCGACCTGCAACTGGATGCGGCTGACCCTTCGGTGAAATCCGAAAGCAACGGCACCAACGGGTAAACCAGAATCCCTCCGCCGTTTGGCCCGAAAATACAGGCCAAACGGCGGAGGAGGACCCCGCCAGGACGCCGATTTGGCATCTACGGAATTCCTGTTCTAAGATTGACAAGTTGCTTCGGCACGGAGGGAAACTCCGCAAAGAGCAGCAAAGTAAGGGGCTGTGGCGCAGCTGGTAGCGCACCTGCATGGCATGCAGGGGGTCAGGGGCTCGAGTCCCCTCAGCTCCACTGACAAGCGGCAGATCCACCCGGATCTGCCGCTTTTTTGTGCCCGCAAGCCGGGCTGCCCGACGCCCTTCCTGCCCACGTCCCAACGGGCTTCCGGCGCCGCCGTCGAAACGGACGAGAGGTACTAATTCCCCTTAGTGTCGTGTTGCGGTTCTCTGTGAGATGTGGTGCATTGACATTGCTACATCGTCAAGAAGCTGGCGTGGACAAGACCTCTCGGCTTGGGTGGTGCCTCCCTCCGGGATGCAGCCCGCCG